>CALWTN010000038.1 GCA_944384475.1 uncultured Clostridia bacterium | reverse complement strand
TTAAAAAAATGGCAACCAAAACCTACACTTTCGAGCAGGCGATTGAACTTATCAAAAGGGCAGTCGCTCCGCTTGGAGAAGAATATGTTTCGCTGATCGACAGGGCGGTTAAAGAAAAGTGGATTGATGTTATGCCAAACGATGGCAAGGCTGGCGGGGCGTATTCGTCGGGTGCATACGGCGCGCATCCCGTTGTGCTTACAAACTTTACTGGCGATTTGCAGTCTGTCACAACGCTGGCACACGAACTCGGCCATGCCATGCACACATATTATTCAAATGCAAACAACATCTTTGAAGAGAGTGACTATGTGATTTTTGTAGCAGAAGTTGCAAGCACTGTAAATGAGATGCTGGTTAGGTTTATGATGCTTGATGAGTGCAAAAGCAGGTTGAAAAAAGCAGCAATGATGGATGAAATTTTCAGCGACATCAAAAGCACAATTTTCAGGCAGACAATGTTTGCCGAGTTTGAGCAGTGGGCGCATGAAGAGCATGAAGCTGGCAGACCGCTTTCAAAAGAGAAGTTGTGCGATAAATATTTTCAGTTGAACAAGTTGTATTTTGGCAAAGGCGTTGCGCTTACAAAAGAAACGCAGTTTGAATGGGCTCGCATTCCGCATTTTTATAGTGCGTTCTATGTCTATAAATACGCAACTGGCTTGATAAGTGCGTTGAACATTGTAAGCCGAATTTTAAACGGCGAAAAGCATGCAGTGGAAAAATATTTGCAGTTTCTTAAAAGCGGTTGCAAAAAAGGGCCTGTGGAATTGCTGCAAGATGCAGACGTGGATTTGCAAAGCAAGCACACCTTCGACAAGGTGTTTAAATTTTTGGGCGAGTTGTTAAAAGACATGTGACGGCGGCATTTGCAAGCCTGCGCCTGTTGGCGCAGGATTTTTTTTGCGCCCGCACGGGGCGCAAAAGCGCACGGCCGTGCGCGCAAATGCCGACAAGTTGATTGAGCTGGGTTATACCAAGATAATGTAATAAACTGACAAAAAGTTAGTAAAATCGCTTGACAAATTATGTGATTATATATAAAATATAGAAGTCGCAAAAGTTCAAGCGGTTTTTATTTATATTAGCCCCATAAATAAAGGCAGTTTGGGTTGTTTGCAAAAAAAATATAGGAAGGAATGATTACATGAAAACTTTTATGGCAAAACCGTTGGAAGTTGAAAGAAAATGGTATGTAATTGACGCAGCAGGCTTGCCACTTGGCAGACTTGCAACTGCTGTTTTCTTTATCCTAGATGGTAAAAATAAAGCGATCTACACACCACATGTTGACACTGGTGATTTTGTTATCGTTTTAAACAGCGATAAAATTGTGCTTACTGGCAAAAAACTTGAAAAGAAAAAACTTATTTGGCACACTGGCTATATTGGCGGGTTAAAGCAGGTTGGATATGATAAACTTATGGCTGAAAACTCTCCAAAAGCAGTTGAAAAAGCAGTTAAAGGCATGTTGCCAAAAACTTCTCTTGGCAGAAAACAATTCACAAGGCTTCATGTTTACAAAGGCGCAGAGCATAATCATGAGGCTCAAAAACCTGAACTTATTGTTGTAAAAGGAGCAAGAGTATAATGGCAGAGAAAAAAGAAGTAGTTAAAAAACCTAGCAACGAATTTATTGCAACTGGCAGAAGAAAAAGCTCTGTTGCAAGGGTTAGAATGCAAGCCGGCAAAGGTAAAATCACTGTAAACGGCAGAGAGATTGGCGAGTATCTTCAACGTGACACTCTTTTGTTGGTTGCTCTTCAACCGCTTGAACTTACAGGCACAAAAGATAAGTTCGACATCCGCATCAAATGTGACGGCGGCGGAATTTCTGGTCAGGCTGGTGCAATCTGCCACGGCATTGCAAGGGCGCTTGTTAAAGCCAACGAAACCTTTAAGGCAGAACTTAAAGCAGCTGGCTTCTTGACAAGAGATCCAAGAATGAAAGAAAGAAAGAAATACGGCC
This sequence comes from uncultured Clostridia bacterium, assembly GCA_944384475.1. GTDB lineage: Bacteria > Bacillota > Clostridia > Christensenellales > UBA1242 > Caccovivens. The sequence goes on along the minus strand of CALWTN010000038.1, from coordinate 8,350 downwards.
TTAAAAAGGCAAGAAAAGCTCCACAATTCAGCAAACGTTAACAAAATAAAAATAGGCCAATTTTTGGTCTATTTTTTGCTTTTTTGGATATTATTTTTTGGGGGTTATATGATTTACGATATCATTATAGTTGGCGCAGGCCCAGCGGGGCTTACTGCGGCGATATATGCAAAGCGTGCAAACAAAAATGTGCTTGTCATCGAGCGCGGGCTTTATGGCGGACAGGTGGTAACCATCGGCGAAGTGGAAAATTATCCCGGTTTTTTAAGCATCCACGGCAGCGAACTTGCTCAGGTTTTTTATTCACAAGCAAAAAAGGTGGGCGTAGAATTTGTGCATGACGATATGGTTGATTTGCTGGACGGCAAAACCAAAAGCGTTGTGTGCAAAAAGGCAACCTATCAGGCAAAAGCGGTGGTTTTGGCGCTTGGCAGCATGTCGCGTGAACTTAATGTTGAAGGCGAAAAGCAGTTTATCGGCAGCGGAGTAAGTTACTGCGCAACCTGCGACGGTGCGTTTTTTAAAGGTAAGGATGTGGCTGTGGTCGGCTCTGGCGACAGCGCAGTTGCAACCGCATTATATCTAAACAACATCTGCAAAAGCGTGTGCATAATTTCAAAATATCCTCAACTCAAGCTCAAAGCCTATCAGCCAAACATATTTGACAGGTTAAAAAATGTTAAAATTTATTATTCCGCACTCGTGCAGAGCATACAGGGCGATGGAAAGGTTGAAGGCTTGGTTTTGGACAGCGGCGAAAAGGTTAACGTTGACGGCATTTTTGTGACGATTGGAAGAAAGCCAGACACTGAATTTTTGAAAAATAAACTCAATTTAGATGAAAAAGGCTACATTATCACGGATGAAACCGCGCACTCGTCGATGCAAGGCGTGTTTGCCTGCGGCGATGTTTCAACCATCGATGTAAAGCAAATTGTAACGGCGGCGGCAACAGGTGCAATCGCAGCAACAAGCGCGCTAAATTATATTGCCGAACACTGATTTTTGCCTAAAAACAGGGCAGAATAAAAATTTTTTCGCTTTTATATATAAATTTATAACTTTATAAAAGGAATTTGTTTTTTTACCGAGTATATATAGGTTAGAAGTGTTTTTTAAGAGGGGAATTTGAGTAACAGTAACAGGGGTTTTTCGCCAGATTGGCTTGACGAACTTAAACGCAAAAATGACATTGTCAGCGTTGTTTCAAAATATGTAACCCTTCAACAAAGGGGAAGTAAATTTTGGGGTTGTTGTCCATTTCATCACGAAAAAACCCCTTCTTTTTGCGTTGACCAATATGAGGGGCTCTATCACTGCTTCGGATGCAAAGAGGGCGGCGATGTAATCACCTTTGTTGAAAAAATTGAAAGTTGCGATTTTTATGATGCAATAACCAGACTTGCAGAAAATGCTAAGATGCAAGTGCCGCAAATCAGTGGTGATGATGGAATAATCCAACGCAAAAAGCAGAGGGATGAAATTTTAAAAGTGCTTGACGTGGCGGCTGAGCACTATCATCAAAATATATACAAGCCTGAGGCAAAAAAGGCGCAAGATTACATAAAGACGAGAGGGTTTACACGTCATGAACTTGAAGATTTTAAAATCGGCTATTCGCTTGATTGGAACGAGCTTGTTGCCTATTTATTAAAGTGTGGTTTTTCTAAAAAACTGCTGCTCGAAAGCGGCGTTGCGCAATCTAAACAGCAGGACAGGCTTTACGATGCCATGGGCGAAAGATTGGTTTTTCCAATTTTCAACAGTTTTGGTGAGTGTATCGGCTTCACGGCTCGTGCGCTTGAAAAAACCGACTTTGCAAAGTATAAAAACACCGCTGAGACAATGGTTTTTCAAAAGGGTAAGGTCGTGTTTGGCATCCACCTTTTAAAGCGTTTAAAGCAGCAGCATGGGCTTAGCAGTATAATCATCGTTGAAGGGCAGATTGACGTTATTTCCATGCACAGAGCGGGTTTTAAAAACACGGTGGCGTGTCTTGGCACTGCCGCAACCGCCGATCATGCAAAGGAGCTTAAAAAACTTTGCGATGAGGTGGTGTTGTGTTTTGATGGCGATGAAGCGGGCATAAAAGCAACTTTAAGATCGATTGATATTTTTAGGAACGCTGGATTTAATGTAAAAATTGCGTGTCTGCCAAGTGGACAAGATCCCGACGAGGTTTTAAAGCAAGAAAATGGCAAGGCGCAGATGCAAGAGATTATTCAAAACGCCAAGCCGATTATGGATTACTACATCGATCTTGAACTTGCAAAGTTTGATCTAAACAAGCCAGAAGAAAAGGCGCAGTTTGTTCAGAACGTTTTGGACAAGCTTAAAAACTTTTCGCAGCCAGAGCAAGAGGCATACGTTTTTAAGATTAGAGATTTAACCGCCGTGCCAGTTGACTCGCTTAGACGAAGTTTGGGCATCAACATCATGCCAACCTTTGAAAAACAGCAAAACTCTGTTTTAGTTAATCGAATAAATGGCAACAAAAGAGCTGAAACATTTATTTTGGCGTCACTTCTTCACAAAAAAAGTTTTGTGCCAGATAATATTAATTTTAAAAAATTGATTGACGGCAGAGATGAAGAAATAAATCTCATTGTCTCAACTCAGCGTGTTTCCTCGTTGTTTGACAAGGTTGATGTTGAAAACCAGCCGTTTTGGCAAGATTTGATTTATTTTAATTTCGCCGAAGCCAATGGCAACGAAAAACAATATTTCGATGAGTGCGTTTGGGCGCTTGCCGAAGAAAAACTTAAACAGCAAAAAGATGCGATTATGGTTGAATACAAAAATTCGCAGGATTTAAATCAAAGACGAAATTTGCTTTTGCAGGCACAAGCCGTTGATAAAAAGATAAGAGAGAAAAATTTGGAGGATTTTTATGCTTGATAAAAAAGTTGAAGCAGAATTTAAAAGAATTGTTGATCTCGCTCAGAAAAAGGGCTCGGTTAACGAAGACGACATTTTTTATAAAATACTAAAATATGATGTCTCGCCGGACGATGTTCGTCAGTTTATCGACAGGCTTGAAGAGCAGGGCATTAGGGTTATTCGCACAAACGATGAAGAGGATTTGGGCAAAGAAGATTTTACAGATCTCATCCCTGAATATGGCGTGGATGACCCTGTTAAAATCTATCTTAAAGACATTGGCAAAGTTCCACTTTTGACTGCTGAAGAAGAAAAAGATTTGGCGCAAAGAATTGTTCAAGGCGATGAATATGCCAAGGCTAAATTTTGCGAGGCCAATTTAAGATTGGTTGTCAGTGTTGCCAAAAAATGGGCGTCAAGAGCTTCAAGTTTGTCATTCCTCGACCTTATTCAAGAGGGCAATCTTGGCTTGCTAAAAGCGGTTGAAAGGTTTGATTATTCCAAAGGCTTTAAATTTTCAACATACGCAACTTGGTGGATTCGCCAGTCAATCACTCGTGCCATCGCCGATCAATCGAGAACCATCCGCATACCTGTGCACATGGTGGAAACAATCAACAAAGCGCAGCGTGTGATCAGGCAGCTTACTCAAAAACTTTGCAGAGAGCCTTCAACCGAAGAGATTGCAAAAGAGATGGGCTTGCCAGAGGCTAAGATTATCGAAATTCAAAAAATTGGGCTTGACCCAGTTTCGCTTGAAACACCTATCGGCGAGGAAGAGGACAGCAAACTTACAGATATCATCGTGGACGAAACCGTTAAATCTCCTTTAGAGGTTGCAACTCAATCGCTTTTAAGGGAGCAGCTGCTTGCAGTTATTGACACCCTCACACCAAGAGAGCAGGAGGTTATTCGTCAGCGTTACGGTTTAAAGGACGGCAGAGCCAAAACTTTGGAAGAAGTTGGCAAAGAATTTAAAGTGACGAGAGAAAGAATACGTCAAATCGAGGCAAAAGCGCTTAGAAAACTTAAACATCCAAATCGCAGCAAAAAACTTGCCGATTTTATGGAATGATGATAAAATAATTTTTAGGAGAAAATTTTTATGGAATTATCAACAATACTTGCTTATCAAGAGGTTGACAGACAACTTTTCTTGTTAGAACAAAATTTGGCAAAAAGTCCAAGCAAACTTAAATGCAACGCTTTAAGCCAAACGGCAAAAGATTCGCAAGTTAAGTCAAGTCAGCTTGAAGAGAGAGCGGGCAGCATTTTAAGAGAGATGGAGGAGTTGAAAAAAACAATTTCTTCCACAAAAAGGCATGGCGAAGAGCTTTTGCAAATTAATTTAGAAAATGCAAACGCCGATCAAATCAATGAAATGCTTTCAAAAAAAGATAAGGTTTCACAAAATTTATCAGCACTTGATAAAAGGCTTACAAAACTTGCAGAAAGCATCAGTGCGGTTTTGGCAGACTATAACAGAACTGTAAAAAATTATAACGAAGCCAAAGCTCAATATCAAAAATTTAAAGCGGAATATGATCAAATTGTGGCGCAAGAGCAACCAAAAATTGATGAACTTAAAAAGCAGTTGCAAGCGCTTTCAAAAAAGGTTGAGCCAAGCACTATGGAATTGTATAATAAAAAACGTGCAGACAAAATTTTTCCTGTGTTTGTGCAGCTTATGGGAAACAACTGCGGGCGTTGCCGTATGGAACTTTCAGCCTCTGCGCTTTCAAAATTAAAAAATGAGCACGTTTTATCTTGTGAAAATTGCAGAAGTATAATTTATGAAAATTAAAAATATCAAAAAATAATCGGAATATCTGATTATTTTTTTTGTTTTGTTTTTTCTTGTAAAAAAATCTATTTTATTTGACATATTTAATATTTTTTTGTTACAATATATTTGTATGAAAAGAAAAAAGTGTCCTAATTTTTTTTTGTAAGGAGCAAAAAAGAGGATGAGGCAACAATTATTGAAAGGCTTCAACAGATTGCAGATTATTTTGGAGTAAGTTTAAACGAAATTGATGGCAATTTTTAAAAAAACCGCTTAAAATGCGGTTTTTTTAAAATATTTTTTGTTTTTTTAATATATTCTTGATTGCAACAATCAATTTTTGAACGTCCGAAAAAGTGGTGAAATATGATAGTGACGCTCGCACTGCGCCACGATCTAACAGATTCAGCGCCTCATGTTTTTTTGCTGCACAATGATAGCCGCCACGCACACAAATTGAATATTTTTCATCCAAAATGCTTGCAACTTCGCTTGAATGCATGCCGGGGATGTTAAACGCAAAAACTCCTTTTGCATTTTCAGGCGAGGTGTATATTTCAACTGGAAGAGAGGAGAGTTCATAGTTTAAAAAGGTTGTCAAATCGTCAAGATGATCCTTTATTTGCGTAAAGTTTTCTTTTACAAAATCAAGTCCTCCCGAAAAAGCCAATATTGCAGGCGTGGCAATCGTGCCAACTTCAAATCGTTCGGGTGCTTCTTGTGGCTGAATTAGTTCAAGCGAATTTGTTCCAGTGCCGCCAAACATGATTGGGTTTAATTTTTCCACAGCATTTGCCAGCAGCACTCCCAAGCCTTGCAGAGCGTAGAAGCCTTTGTGAGGGGCTAAGGTTAAAAAATCGATATGTTGCTTTTTGGTGTCAATTTTTTCGTGACCGCCACTTTGCGCTGCATCGACTGCAAACAATATGCCTTTTTCGTGACAGAGTTTGCCGATATTTTCAATGTCGGCGGTGTCGCCGTTTACGTTTGAAATATGATTGCAAATGACTAAATATGTGTTAGGTTTTATGCATTTTTGAATGTCCTCTTTGGTTAACGTGCCGGGATTTTCCTGAAAGGCGACCGTGTAATCAATTATGCCGCTTCGTTTTAAATGTTCAAGTGGCCGCAACACTGAGTTGTGTTCGTTTTCGGTGCATACCACATGGCCGCCGCTTTTGGCAGTGCCTAGTATCAAAAGATTTAGTGCGGCTGAACAGTTGGCGGTGAAAAGCACGTTGTTTTCACTATCTAAATTAAAAAATTCCTTCACTTTGTTGCGGGTCTGTTCAATTTCCATTGCCACTTGAATGCTTTGCTTATGTCCGCTTCTGCCTGGGTTTGCAGTAAAACGTGAAAGCGCAAGATTGACGGCTCTTAAAACCTCTTTGGGCTTGTTAAGCGTGGTTGCACTGTTGTCAAGATATATCATTTTACTCCTCATTTTAACAAAACGTTATACTATTAAATATAGTGATAATGGAGAGAAATTGTGCATAAAGGAGGGTTTATGAGATATTGCTACGCCGTTTTTACTTCAAGAAATGAAACACTTTCTTTTGCAGGGCATTTAAAAAGGCAAGGTATACCTTGTGTGGTGACTTCCACTCCCAAAACCGCAGGCAGGGCATGTGGCATTTCGGTGCGATTTTTAAAAGACTATTTGGAACTTGTTAAAATGAACATCAGCACAAGTTTTAAAACATTTAAGGGCTTTTACGAGGCATAATAAACTTAAAAATTCATAACATAAACGTGTGAAAAAATTTATTGGGCTGGGAGGAATAGTTTTAACTATGACAATTTGTTTGCTCATAAATTTTTTGTTGTATAGTTTTTTTTATCCGCTAAAATATCAAAATATCATAAACCTGTATGCACAAGAGTTTAAAGTTGATGCGGCGCTGGTTTGCGCAGTGATAAACGCAGAAAGCTCGTTTGATAAAGATGCGGTGTCAAATAAAGGTGCGATTGGGCTTATGCAAATTATGCCGACAACTGCACGCAGCCTAAGTTATGCTTTTGACGAAGATATTGAAAGCGAAGATTTGTTCGATGAGAAAATAAACATTAAATACGGCACTTATTATCTTTCCGTTTTATTAAAATCTTTTGATTTGCGTGAAGCACTTTGCGCATATAACGCAGGGCCAACCAAGGTGCGAAGTTGGCTTAAAAATGCCCAGTATTCTTGTGACGGAGAGCATTTGCAGGTTATACCTTTTAAAGAAACACGAGAGTATGTGCAAAAAGTTGAGAAAAACATCAAGTTTTATCAAAATAAAATAATTTAAGTTGACTTTTTTTTGCGATTTTGCTAGTCTAAACTTAGTAAAATTGAGGAGAAAAGTATATGGCTGAAATTAATAATCTATCAAACGAAATCGATGTGAGAAAAAACAAAATTCTATCGCTTAAAGAAAGCGGCGAAATTGTTTATAAAGCTAAATTTGACAGAACTTGCACAATCGCTCAGGCAAGAGAAAAACTTGGCGAAAGGGTTAAAATTGCGGGCAGAATGGTGTTTAGGCGTGTGATGGGCAAGTTTGGGTTTATGCAACTGAGAGATATCAATGCATATATTCAAGTTTCTGTTGGACGTAATGAAATCGCCGAAGAGGATTACGATTTTTACAAAAAGATGATCGATCTTGGTGATTTTGTTGGCGTTGAAGGCGAGGTTTACACAACTCAGACTGGTGAAATCACCGTTCGTGCTGAAAAAATAACCCTGCTTTCAAAAGCGATGCGTCCGCTCCCAGAAAAATTTCATGGGCTTAGCGATGTTGAAACTAAATATCGTCAGCGCTATCTTGACCTGATCGCAAATGAAGATGCCAGAAAGGTTTTTCTGACAAGAAGCAAGGTTGTTTCTTTTATCAGGCGTTATTTGGAAGAGAACGGATTCATTGAAATTGAAACTCCGATTATTCAAACCAACGTCAGCGGAGCTTCTGCAAAACCTTTCTTTACAAAACACAATGCGCTTGACCTTGATTGTAACCTCAGAATTGCCACAGAAACATGGCTTAAAGAGGCGATCGCTGGTGGTTTTGACAGAGTGTTTGAACTGGGCAAAGATTTTAGAAATGAGGGCATGGATGCCACACATTTGCAAGAATTTACGCAAGTGGAGTGGTATGCTTCTTACTGGGATTTTGAAGATAACATCCAATTTTTCCAAAAGTTTTTGAAAAGCCTCATGCAACATTGCGTTGGAACAACCAAAATCACATACCAAGGTAATGAAATCGATTTTGGCAAAGAAAATTGGGAAAGAATTGATTATATCGCCACAATGAACCAAATTTTAGGTTTTGATGTGCTTGAAGAAACTGATGCTCAAACTTTCAAAAAGAAAATTATTGATGCAAAATTGTTCTCGAAAGAGGAGTTGCAGCCTTACAACTCTGTTAGGGCGCTTATAGATTTTGTATACAAACGCAAAATTAGAGAAAATATCGTTGGGCCTGTTATTTTATACAACTATCCAGCAGTTTTAAAACCTCTTGCGAGACGAAACGACAAAGACAGCCGTATTGTTGATGCTTTCCAAGTTGTGGTGTGTGGTGCTGAACTTGTGAATGCATATTCAGAGTTGGTTGATCCAATTCAGCAGCGTGAAACTCTTGAAGAGCAGCTTCGTGACAAAATGAGCGGCGATGATGAGGCGATGGATTTGGA
>CALWTN010000037.1 GCA_944384475.1 uncultured Clostridia bacterium | reverse complement strand
ATCATGCCGGCAAGCAGCGCGCCTTCTTCAAGGTTTAGTTGCGAGGCAGGTTTTGAAAAATAGTAGTTTGCTGCGTTTTCAATGCCGTAGCAGTTGTTGCCGTAATAAATCACGTTAAGATAGCACTCTAAAATTTGGTCTTTGCTGTGTGAGCGTTCAAGTTTTTTTGTAAGTACAATTTCTTTTAGTTTTCGTTCAAAAGTTTTTTGTGAGTTTAAGTGTGTGTTTTTAATCAACTGTTGACTGATTGTGGATGCGCCTTCTTTTAAACTGCGAGAGAGAATATTGTTGATTCCAGCTTTGATCATCCTTTTGTAATTTAACCCATGGTGCGAGTAAAAATTTTTGTCCTCTATGCTTATAAACGCATCTTTAACGTTTTGTGGCAAAGAGGAGAGTTTGGCGTAGGCGTTGTTGAAAGAGTTTTCTTGTTTTAAAGGTCTGTTTTCGGCGTCATAGATTTCAACACATAGGCTTGGCGAAGATAGTTTTTCTTCATCTAATGCGAGCGAAGAGAATTTAAAGTAGTTTATTCCAACAAAAAGCGAGGCTGAAAGCAAACTCAGGCCTAATACAAGCAGCGAAGAAAAAGTAAAAATTTTGACAAATTTCCTCATATTTCTTAATATGGCTATTTAAAAGCAAAATATTTGCAAAACTTGTTAAAATCTTGTATAATAGCACTATGTTATATCACATTGTTACATTTGGCTGTCAAATGAATGTTCATGAGTCAGAAAAAATTGCGTTCATCCTTGAAAATAAAGGTTATTCTTTCACTGATAAGAGAGAAGATGCGGACGTGATTGTTTTTAACACATGCGCAATCAGAGAGGGCGCAGAAGACAGGGTTTTTGGCAATGTTGGAGCGCTTAAAAAGCTTAAAAAATCAAAGCCAAATATGATTATTGCAGTGTGTGGTTGTGCAACTCAAAAGTCAGCAACAAGCGAATACATAAAAAGCAAATTTCCTTTTGTGGACATAGTAATCGGCACTTTCAATTTGGCTAAACTTGGCGATTATATTGATCAAGCAAAAAATAAAAAAGTGTTTGAACTTTGGCAAGAGGGCGACATGGATGAAGAGCAGGGATATCTGCGCACAAGCGGAGATAATGCTTGGGTGAACATCATGCAGGGCTGCAACAATTTTTGCACGTATTGCATAGTGCCGTATGTTCGTGGCAGAGAGAAATCACGCTCGGTGGAAAATATACTTAACGAAATCAAGCAGATTGTGAGTGAGGGAAAGTATAAAACAATCACTCTGCTTGGTCAAAACGTAAATTCCTACGGCAAAGATTTGCAACCAAAAGTGACATTTACAAAACTTTTGCAAGAGATTTCAAAAATTGACGGAGATTTTAAAATCACGTTTATGACTTCTCATCCAAAGGATATCACGGATGAGCTTATCGAAGAGATTGCGTTTAATCCAAAAATGATTAAAAGTTTGCACCTGCCAGCACAAAGCGGAAATAACAGAATTTTAAAGTTGATGAACCGCAGTTATACACGTGAAAAATATTTGCAAATAATTCAAAAAATTAAAGCGCTTGTTCCAAACATCGTGTTGACATCCGACTTTATTGTGGGATTTCCAACTGAAACGGAACAAGAGTTTTTGGACACTTTGGATTTGGTAAAACAGGTTAAATTTGCATCTATTTTTGCATTTATGTATTCACCACGTCAGGGAACGGTTGCTGCAAAAATGGAAGGGCAAATTTCTGATGAGGTCAAGCACGATCGTGTCAACAGGCTGCTGAAACTTCAAAAACAAATCCAAAAAGAGGTTTTAAATGGATAAGGAAAAAGAAAAAAAAGATACGCCTATGGTTACTCAATATAAGGCAATAAAGCAAAACTATCCAGACGCCATATTATTTTTTAGACTTGGCGATTTTTATGAAATGTTTTTTGAGGATGCCGTGGAGGCAAGCCGAGAGCTTGACCTTGCGCTTACTCAGCGTGCAGGAAATCCTATGTGCGGAGTGCCTTATCATGCCTGCAACTCATACATTCAAAAACTGCTTGCCAAAGGTTACAAAGTGGCGATATGTGAGCAGATGAGCGAGCCTAAGGCTGGCAAAATGGTGGAGAGAGAGGTGATCAGGGTGATAACTCCTGGCACTATCACGCAGGAGTTAATGCTTGATAACACCAAAAACAACTATATTCTTTGCGCATACAAAAATGGCGATACGCTGGGGCTGAGTTACACCGACATAACCACAGGATTGTTTGAAGTGGAATATAAAGAGGGCGAAGTGGCTCAACTTTTTTCTGACACAATTTGCAGGATTTGCCCAAGTGAGGTGATTGCCAACGAAGAAGCAGCGCAAATGTATGAAAATCTTCCAGTTTACAAACTCGGCTCTTTTCCAAAAGTGGAGCGTTATTACGATTGGGCGTTTGGTTGGGAAAGGTGCGATGGCAATTTGCGCAAGCAGTTTATGGACAACTATCTTAAAGTTTATGAACTTGAAGATAAAAAAGCCGCTGCAATCAGTGCAGGTGCGCTTATTGAATACTTGATGGAAACGCAAAAGCGCCAAATAAAAAGCATAAAGCGTCTTTCGCTTGTGAGAAGCAGTGAGTTTATGCAACTTGACGCAACCGCAAGGCGAAATCTAGAACTTGTGGAAACGATAAGAGAGCGCAAAAAACACGGCTCGCTTTTGTGGCTGTTGGATAAAACCAAAACCAGCATGGGTGCAAGAAAATTTAGGTATATTTTTGACCATCCTCTTCAATCCTCTCAAAAGATTAACGAGCGCTTGGACAGAGTGGAATATTTGTATAAAAACGTTGTCATTCGTGATCAGCTCACCGATTGTCTTGCAAATATATCAGATATAGAAAGGCTTGCAGGCAAGGTGGCATACGGCAACATTGACCCACAGGATTTGCTTTCGATGAAGCGTTCGTTAAAAACCATTCCATCTCTTAAAAAAGTTTTAAGTCAAGTTGAATGTTTGAAGCCGCTCAATGACAAAATTTCAGGCTTTGAAGAGTTGACGAAACTTTTAAGCGATGCGATTAGCCCTGATGCATCCAGAGTGTTAAAGGAAGGCGGCTATATTCGCCGTGGCTTTAACAGTGAACTTGACAGCCTTAGAAACATAAAGCAAGATGCAGAAGAGTGGATAAGGCAACTTGAAGAGGAAGAGCGTGAAAAGACGGGCATAAAAAATTTAAAAATCGTCTCCAACAGAGTGTATGGTTATTACATAGAAGTTAACAAAAAGGACAGCGATCGCATACCGCTCTCTTACAGACGCAAACAGACGGTGGCGAATAACGAGCGTTATATCACCGAAGATTTGAAGATTTTGGAAGATAGAATCGCAGGTGCGGATGAAAAAGCGATTAAACTGGAAGCGATAATATTCGACCAACTTAAAAACCATCTTCTTACAGAGGTGGACGAGCTTATGCAAACTGCCGATGCAATCAGTGATGTGGATGTCTTAAACGCCATGGCAAATGTCGCAAGAATGTATAATTTTGTCAGACCAACGATTTCTGATGAAGTGGAAGAGATAGAAATTGTAGGCGGCAGACATCCAGTTGTGGAATATTTTCTTAAAAACTCCACGTTTATTGCAAACGACACATTTATTAACTCTAAAGATGACAGAATAATGATTATAACAGGCCCAAACATGGCGGGCAAAAGCACTTATATGAGGCAGGTGGCGCTGATAACGTTTATGGCTCATATAGGTTGTTTTGTTCCAGCAAAAGAGGCTAAGATTGCAATCACTGACAGAATCTTTACAAGGGTTGGAGCAAGTGACGATTTGGCGTTTGGACAAAGCACTTTTATGGTTGAAATGAGCGAGGTTGCCACAATACTTGCAAATGCCACTCCAAAAAGTTTGATTGTGCTGGACGAAATTGGTCGTGGCACGGCGACATTTGATGGGCTTAGCATAGCGTGGTCGGTGGTGGAGTATCTTTCTAAAAAGTTGCCTGCAAAAACGTTGTTCGCAACACATTATCATGAACTTACGGGCTTGGAAGGCGAGCTTGAAGGCGTTAAAAACTACAAAATTCTTGTAAAAGAAATGGATGATGAGGTTGTGTTCCTTAGAAAGATTGCTCGTGGTGGAGCGAACAAAAGTTTTGGTATAGAAGTTGCTCGCCTTGCAGGACTGCCAACAACAGTGCTGACAAGAGCAAAAGAAATTTTAAGGCAATTAGAAAGTTTTAACAAACAAATTGACGTTAAGCTTTTAGGCTCACAGCCTGTTGAAAAGCGCAATGATGATAAATTGATGAAGCAAGTGTTTGGCATAATCAAAGACGTTGATCCAAACAGACTTTCACCTATGGCGGCATTTGAACTGCTTGTTGATCTCTCAAACAAGATTAAGGAGGAAAAATGAAAATAAAACTTCTCGACAGCATGGTTTTTAACAGGATCGCAGCAGGCGAGGTGGTTGAAAAACCTGCCTCTATTGTCAAGGAACTTGTTGAAAACAGCATAGACGCCAAAGCAAGTGTGATAAGCGTTGAAATCGAGGACGGTGGCAAAAAGAAAATAATCGTGTCCGATAACGGCAGCGGCATTCAAAAAGAAGATTTGCACAATGCGTTTATGCCTCACGCCACAAGCAAAATTTCAAAGATAGAAGATCTTGACAGCATTTCAACTTTGGGGTTTAGAGGCGAGGCGCTTGCCAGCATTGCCTCAGTTTGTCATATCTATGCCTCCTCAAAAACCAAGGAAGACGAAGTGGGGCACAGCATAAGAATAGACGGCGGATTATTTAGCGAAGTTAAAGAGATTGCAAGAAATGAAGGCACAACCATAGAAGCGTCAGATTTATTTTATAACGCACCCGTTAGGGCTAGATTTTTAAGGCGCTCTAAAATTGAAGAAAGTGAAATAACTCATCTGATTGAAAAATATATGCTCGCTCATCCAGAGATAAGTTTTCTCTATGTCGTAGACGGCAAACAGGTGTATAATACTATATCTTCTGAGTTATCTGACATAATATATACAATATATGGAAAAGACGTGTATGAAAATCTTATAAAAATTGACAGCGAGCAAGACGGAATGAAGCTTTCTGGTTTTATTGTTTCGCCAAAATTTTCTAAGATAAACAGAACTGCTCAAACCTTGTTTGTAAACGGCAGGTATGTTGAAAACTATCTTGTTTCTTCTGCTGTTCAAGGCGCTTTTGAGCCATTTTTAATGAAAGGCAGGTTTCCTGTGTATGTGCTGGGGCTTAGTGTGCAGCCTGAAAGTGTGGATGTGAATATTCATCCAACTAAAAGAGAAGTTAAGTTTGAAAACTCCAATAAAGTTTTCGGATTTGTAAGAAGAAGCGTTGAGGATGCGCTTATGCAGTCAAATCATATTGCAAATTTTGACGTGAGGCTTGCTGATGAAGAGATGCCGTCAAAGCCAGAGGAACTGTTTGCGCCTGAAAACAAACAAGGCTTTGCGCATGTGCCAGTGGCGGACATAGAGCCTATGGCAACCAAAGAAGGAAGAAGTTACAAAGACATTCGTCCCGATGAAAAGCTTTCCTTTCCAAATATTGAGGTTGAGGTGGAGACAAAAAAGGTTAAGCGCCCTCTTCCAGACTTTTTAAACATAACTGTGGAGGAAGATGTGCCGATTAATAAGCCTGGTGGAAACATTTTCTTTGATCAATCGCAGGCAAGGCATGCTCAACAAATTTTATCTCAACAAAAACCGAATAAGTTTTTAACTGCCTCAGTCAAAGACGAAATGAAAATTTTGGGCACTCTTTTTGCAACGTATATCATTGTTGAATATGACGACAAGGCGTATTTTATCGACCAACATGCTGCGCATGAGCGAACGTTGTATGATAGACTGTGCCAGCAGGTTGAAAAAAGCGCTGTGATTAAGCAGCCGCTGCTGCTTGGCTATCAAATTTCGCTTGGTGCAAAAGAAAAAATCAAGTTTATGGAAACCTCGCAGGTGCTTAATTCTCTTGGCTTTGATGTTACACAAACAAAAGACGGCGTTTCAATAACAGCAGTGCCATTAATTTTAAGCGCAATCGACTTAAAGGCGTTTGTTGAGAGTGTGTTGCAAGACGAGGCGGTGTTTGATAAATCTGCAAGCAGCATTCTTAAAGAAAGGCTTGCGCAGTATGCTTGCAAGCATGCCATCAAAGCAGGCGATCATATCAGCGAAGACGAGATCGCATATCTTATCGAACAAATGCGCAAAGGCGTGCTTTTGTGTCCGCATGGAAGACCAATCGTGCTTGAACTTTCTAAAAAAGATTTTGAAAAACTTTTTAAAAGGATTGTGTGATGGACAGGGCGCTGTTCGTTCTTGGCCCAACTGGTGTCGGAAAAAGCGAGTTTGCAATCAAACTTGCAAAGTTTTTTAATGGTGAAATTATTTCGGCGGACAGTGTGCAGATTTATAAGCATTTAGACATCGGTTCGGCAAAAATAAGTAAATCGCAGATGCAGGGCATAGCGCATCATTGTATTGACATTTTGCAGCCAGACGAAGAGTTTTCAGTTTTTGAATTTGTAGAACTGACAAAATCGCTTATCAGTCAAATAAATAAAAAGGGCAAATTGCCAATAGTTGTTGGCGGAACAGGCTTGTATGTTAAAGCACTTCTTGAAGGCTATGACTTTGGCGGCACGTCACGCAATAGTGAGTTTAGAGATGGGCTTTGGAGGCAAGAAAGCACAGCGCTTTTTGAAGAACTTCAAAAAACCGCGCCTAATCTTGCGCAAGGCATTCAACCTAACGACAAAAAAAAGATTATCCGAGCGCTTGAAATTGCAAAATTTGGAAGCATTCCTAAGTCGCATGGAACAAACATAGACTTCTTGGCGTTGGCCATTACTTGCGAAAGAGAAAGGTTGTATCAAAAAATTAATGACAGAGTGGAAAAAATGCTTGACTGTGGATTGATTGACGAAGTTGCATCGCTCAAAAAAATGGGTTTGAGTGAAGAAAATCAATCTATGAAAGCCATTGGTTACAAAGAAGTGCTGTGGTTTTTAGATGGCAAGATAAGCAAAGAGGAAATGGTAAGCTTGATTAAGCAGCACACTCGAAACTATGCAAAAAGGCAGATGACTTTTCTGCGTGGCATGAAAATTGATATGTTTGATAGAGAAGATGAGCAAAAAATTATTGAATTTGTGAGGAAGTGGTATGACAATAAATGAGATTGAACAAAGTTTAACAGATCAGTTTCGCCAAATAGACGAAATTGCATTTATAAATCAAAAAAAGGTAATTGAAGCATTCAGAAAAAATAAAGTTTCGTCTAATATGTTTGCGGGAACAACTGGATACGGCTATGATGACAAGGGCAGAGACACGCTCTGTCAGCTTTATGCCGATGTTTTTGGTGCTGAGGCGGGAATTGTCAGTCCGCTGCTGACATGCGGCACACATACCATTTCAACTGCGCTTTTTGGGTTGCTCAGACCCGGCGACTATCTCTTGTCAATAACAGGCGATTTGTATGATACTCTTGAAGAAACCTTGCTTGGCAAAGATAACGGCAGTTTGCAAGATTTTGGTGTTAAATATGATAAAATTGATTTATTGGGAGAGGACTTTGATTTTGCTGCTGTGCAAAAGCGTGTCAAAAAATTAAAGCCAAAAGTGGTGTTTATTCAGCGTTCAAGAGGCTATTCATCTCGCAAAGCGCTCAGCGTGGAGCAGATAGGCAAGGCGTGCGAATTTGTTAAAAAGATAAGCCCAAAAAGTTTTTTGGTGGTGGATAATTGCTATGGCGAATTTGTTGAAATTGACGAGCCGACCAATCACGGCGCAGATGTAATCGTAGGTTCGCTTATTAAAAATGCAGGTGGCGGGCTTGCTTCCACAGGCGGATATATCGTGGGATGTAAAAAGGCGATAGATCTGATTGCAAAGCGCTTCACTTGTCCATCACTTGGCATGGAAGTTGGAAGTTTTGAAGCGGGCTATCGTATATTTTTCCAAGGATTATTCATGGCACCGCACGTTGTTGCTCAGGCGATGAAAGGGGCGTTGCTTATAGGCAAGGTGATGGAAGAGAAAGGTTACAAAACTTTGCCTTCTTCGCAAGAGAAATCAAGCGATATAATCAAAAGCATTGTCATTGGCAATTCTGAGCAGCTTATCAAGTTTGTTCAAACCGTGCAAAAGTTTTCGCCGATTGATTCGTTTGTAACGCCTTTGCCTTGGGATATGCCCGGATATGATGATCAAGTGATAATGGCAGCGGGAACATTTGTGGGAGGTGCTTCAATCGAAATGTCCTGCGACTCGCCAATCAGGCCGCCATACATCGCTTATTTTCAAGGCGCATTAACATACGAGCACGCCAAGGCGGTTGCCGAGGAGCTAAACAATTTATTTTAATGTAATTTAGCGAAATGGTTATTTTTTTGTCGAAGAGAAAATAAAGTATCTTATGCAGAAATATAAAACCAGATCGCTTTTTTCAAGGTTTAAATATGGTTTTTCTTCGCAGTGTTCTCAAACAAAGGGAAGGCTTATTTTTGCATTCGTGATAGTGCTGACATGTTTTGTTGCAGGCATAATTGTAAGCGCATCTACACCAAATTTTTATCCAGCCGATGAATATATTTTAGATTTTGCTGGCGCTAAGTCGGGTTTTGGCGCTTTCTTTTCACGAACTTTTTCGCAGGTTGTGATTTTGTTGCTTACTTTTGTCTTTTCACTGACCGTTTGGACTATGCCTTTTGCCGTCATAGTTTTAGGCTTTCGAGGCTATCTTTTGGGTTTTAACATTTGCCTGCTTTGTGCAAACTTCGGGCTGTCGGGGTTGTTGGATGCAGTTTTAATTGTGCTTCCATGTCAACTTGCGATGCTGATTTTATTCACTTTATATTTTGCTTTTATAACCAAGGCTTGCCAAAATTGCAGGCGGTTTGGCAGCAACGGAAGTGGGCGAGGAAAACTTTTCATCATATTTTTATTGTGTTTAATTATTGTCAACTTGGTTGAAACTTTGCTGCTGACGATATTCTCTTCAAAAGTGATTTTAGTTATATAGAATAAAAAAATCTTTTCTGAAAAAACTATCTTAAAAAGGAGTAAGTATGAAAAGATTTTTT
The DNA here is from genome assembly GCA_944384475.1 of uncultured Clostridia bacterium. Classification (GTDB taxonomy): domain Bacteria; phylum Bacillota; class Clostridia; order Christensenellales; family UBA1242; genus Caccovivens. Next base: position 8,185 of record CALWTN010000037.1, on the reverse strand, counting down.
ATATTTAGTATCATTTCTGCTATAATACTCTCAACATGTTGTGGTATTATGCCAATTACTGTGCAAGCGGCAGCTGTTGAAGACATATCAAGTAAAAGCGCTTTGCTTATGGATTATGCAAGTGGCGAAGTGCTTTTTGAAAAAAATTCGCACGACAAAGTGCCGGTTGCAAGCATGGTTAAGATGATGACAATCTTGCTTACAATCGAACGCATCGAAGATGGTGAACTTAGTTTGGATGAGATGATTTACACTTCTGAAAATGCGGCTGGCATGGGTGGCTCACAGGTGTTCATAGATCCGTTTGTAGAATATAGCGTGGAGGATATGCTTAAAAGTGTGATAGTTGCTTCTGCCAACGATGCGTCAGTTGCACTTGCAGAGCATATTTGCGGCAATGAAGAGGCGTTTGTAAAAATTATGAACAAACGTGCGAAAGAACTTGGCATGCAGGACACCAACTATGTCAACTGCACGGGCTTGCCAGCGCCAGAGCAATATTCTTCTGCTTATGACAGCGCTCTTGTCTTGAAAGAACTCGCAAGCCACGATTTGTATCACAAATACAGCACAATTTGGATGCAAGATTTAATTCATCCTTCTGGCAGAAAAACAGGGCTTGTCAACACCAACAGGTTGATAAGATACTATCAAGGCTGTGACGGCGGAAAAACTGGCTCAACAAACGAAGCGGGTTGTTGCTTAGCCGCCAGCGCAAAACGAGCAGACATGAGATTGATAAGCGTTGTTGTAGGCGCAAAGGATTCCAAAACAAGATTTAATGAATGTTCAAGTTTGTTTAACTATGGTTTTGCCAATTTTGAAAACGTCAGATTAGTTTCAACCCAAAATGAGCTTGTGAGGCTGCCAGTTTCAAAAGGCAGAGTAAAAGAGGTTTCGCTTTTCGCTTGCGAAGATTATTCTGCGCTTGTCAAAAAGGGAGAGGAAAATGATTTTGAAGTGACCTATTCGTTGCCTAACGCCGTGAAAGCACCAGTAAAAGCTGGACAAAGTGTGGGCAAGGTTGTGGTTTCAAAGTCTGGCGTGGTTGTAAAAGAGATTGACGTTGCAACATGCGAGGATTTAAAATCGATGACCTATTTTGATGCATTAAAGAAAATTGGAGAAATTTGGTAATAAAAATTATAGCTCGCCTTAAAAAGGCGAGCTTTTTTGTTGGAAAAAATGCGAGGTTTTGCTATACTTAAAAGGTATGATTTACTATCTTTTCACACTTCCGTTAAGCGGATGGGAATTTGTTGCTTTTATTTTGGCATACATTTTTGCCGTTGCGTTGGCTTTTTCTGCGCATGAATTTTCGCACGCCTTAGTCGCTTATTGGTGCGGAGATAAAACCGCAAAAGCGCAAGGTAGGCTGTCGCTTAATCCGTTTAAACATTTTGACGGGTTCGGTTTGCTTTCATTTTTGCTGGTTGGGTTTGGTTGGGCTAAACCTGTGCCAATTAATCCGCTGTATTTTAGAAATTACAAGAAAGGCGTTAGGCTGGTTTCATCTTCTGGTGTGATTACAAACTTTGTGCTTGGCATAATTTTTAGTTGCATGTTTTTCTTCATCAGTCCGCTGCTTAACATAAACAATATGTTTTTCATGTTTATCTATTTCTTTCTCATGATTGCCTCAACGATAAACTTTTCGCTTGCTCTGTTTAACATTTTGCCAATTTTTCCACTTGACGGCTTTAATTTTTTAGCATCTTTTTTAAAACCTGATAACAAATTTTTACAATTTATGTATAAATATGGTAGTATAATTTTGTTGGTGATAATCATTTTGCCTATTTTCGATTTGTTTTACATCTATGCAATCGGAGGAGTGGAACAACTATTTTTTGATTTGTGGGGGCTGTTTTAATGGAAACGGGTGAGCAATTAAATTTTTTAGATGACAAAGTAAGGTTTAAGCTGGAAAACTTTGAAGGCCCGCTGGATTTGTTGTTGCATTTGATTAAGTCTGCAAAAATGGATATCATGGACGTTAAACTTGCTGATATAACCGAGCAGTATCTCGACTATATGCAAGATATCTCGTCAGTAGATATGGAGCGTGCAAGTGAGTTTATCACGGTTGCAGCAACGCTGATTGAAATAAAATCCAAACATCTTTTGCCAGTTTTAGTCGAAGAGCAGGAGGAGGAAGAAGACAGCGAAGCGCTTCTTCTTAGAAGGCTTAAAGAATACGAACTTTTCAAAAATATTGGCGCAACGCTTAAAGAGCGTGAGGACGTGAACAAATTTTATCGTGCCCCGGGCGAAGAAACTGAAAAGGTTAAAATCGTGCTTAAAGACATGGTGCTTGACAAGCTTTTGGATGCGTTTGCAGGCATTTTGGCGAGAGCAAGTTTGAAGCCTAAACAAGCGCCAGCGCCTAAAACAGTCGTCAAAGATAGGTTTACTGTTGCTGAAAAAATCATTTCAATCCGCAATTATTCACGAGAACACAAGCGTTTCGACTTTGAAGATTTGTTTGTTGAGGATATGACTAAAAGTGAGATGATAAACGTGTTCTTGGCGCTGTTAGAACTTTTAAAACTTCAAACTGTTAGGGTTGAGCAGGCTGGAATTTTTAATAAAATACATATCATTGCAAATGAGGAGGAAGCATGAGTATAGATACAAAATACAACTTAAAAGAAGTTGTAAGGGCGGTTTTGTTTGTGGCTGGCGAAGGCGTTGAAAAGCATTATTTGGCTGAAAAGCTTGACGTAAGCATGAAAGAGCTTGAAAAGGCGGTTTGCGAGCTTGAAGAGGAATGCTCGGGTGAAAATGGCGTGCATCTTATCAGGTTTAAAGATAAAATTCAGCTTGCTTCAAATCCAAACTTTGCAAACTATGTTTCGGATGTTTTAAGCCCAGTTAGAGAAAAGTCGCTCACTCGTGCAGCGCTGGAAACGCTTGCAATCATCGCTTACAAACAGCCTGTCACAAAACTTGAAATTGAAGACATTCGAAGGGTGAATTGCGACTATGCAACGCAGGCTCTGCTCGACCAAAACATGATTGAAATTGTGGGCAGAAAAGACGCAGTTGGCAGACCACTGCTTTTTGGCACAACCGAGGAATTTTTGAAAAGGTTTAACATCAAAGATGTCAACGAACTGCCTGATTATGACGAATTGATGGAGAGAATCAAAGTGCTGCATGACGAAGAGCAGCCAGAGAGCGACACATTGTTTAAAAATGTGGATGACTTTAAGTTTGAAGATGAATTGCCAGTGGCAGAAGAAGGAGAGCAGTTTTTCTCGGTGGACGGAGAGGAATAGAGCGCCGCATCACAACCGCACGCATGTGCGGTTGTTTTTTTGCACGCATGCGTGCAAAAACCTGCCTGCCTTTCGGCAGGCAACGTGCGGCGCGCAAAATATCCAAATAAATTGCCCAAGCCTCGCATAAATTTAGATTATGAAAATAAAATATTCAAGGCAAATCAGTCTAAAAAAATGTGTTGGCTTGCTAATCTTAGCCGACATAACCGCATTGATTGTTTTGTCGGTGTTTGAGATATGCGGATTTTAAAAAAAAGTCCAATTCATCCAACGTTCATATTGTTGTTTTTATGGTTTCTGCTTTCTGAAGCGGTGCTTGAATTTTTTATACTGATTGGCGTAGTACTTATCCATGAACTTGGGCATTATGTTGTTGCAAAAAAGCTTGGATACAAATTAAACGGTTTTTATCTTGCCCCTTATGGCGTTGCGTTAAACTATAAAGACGGCAAATTTTTGCCCTATGATGAAGTCAAAATAGCTCTTGCTGGGCCAATAGCAAATTTAACGCTGAGCTTTTGTTTGGTTGGGCTTTGGTGGCTTTTTCCAAGCGTTTATTCTTTCACTTATCAAATAGCGTATTTCAGCATGTTTTTAGCACTGTTCAACCTGCTTCCAGCATATCCGCTTGATGGCGGCAGGGTGCTTGTGAGTGCGCTGAGCGAGAAGTCGGGCAGAAAAAGGGCGCTAAAAATTTCGATAGCGTTTAACATTACCTTTTGTGTGATATTTTTTGTAGGCTTTGTGATTACATGTTTTATTAACTACAATCCAACTTTGGCGCTGATGGTTGTCTTTTTGCTTGGGGGAATAATGGAAAGCAAGTTTGAAAGCAAATATGAAAGCATAAATTTATTCAACAAAAAGATTAAGGATTTTTCGCATGTAAAAAGTTTGGCGGTGGGCGAGCAGGTGACGCTTGGCGAACTGATGCGTGCAATCGATTCAAGCAAGTTGACGCTATTTTATATTCTGTATGCAGACGGCAAAACTCGCATTTTAAGCGAAAAAGCAGTGCTTACTCTTTGCATGAAACATCCAATAACAACGCAAATCAAAGACATAAAATTATAAAAACCCTTTGCGGTTGCAAAGAGTTTTTAGGCTATTATGTTATATTTTCATAACATAATACTACTTAATCTAAATAAGGCAAAAGTTTTTCTATGCTGCCTTTTTGATAGTCTTTGAGTCTTTGTAAAATTTCGTCAAGTTCGGTGGAAATGCCTTTGTGGTCGGAAAGGTCTTTCACACAAGTGATGTAGCCCATAAACGAGCCAAGCAGCAGAAGTTCGGCAATTTTGCGGTTGGATTTGTCGCTCATGGTGGACATGTTTACGCTCATCCACATGCGTGCTTTTTCAAACCAGTTGTTGCCTTTAATGCCTTTGATGTTTTCGCTTTTGGCAAAAAGTTCGCATTCTTTTGCAAGCGCCATATAGTCGCTTTGAATTTCTGCCACAACTTTTTTAAAGGCATCATCTTCAATTTTTGGCAGTATATCTTCAATCGACTGAGTTCCTGCGTTAATGTTTTGGTAGATTGCGTTTACATAATCCATTAAAAGTTCTTGTTTTTCCATGTTTTTCTCCTTATGGCTTTATTGTGCGGACAAAATTATTTTCTATTCATCAGGAATACATTTTTTTATTTTTCTCAAAATATGGATATGAAAACATCCACAAAAGTTTTAATCGCATTTTATGTTTTGACTCTCATTCCTTCGCTTGTGCTTGGGCAATATATTTTTGCAGGCATAACCGCCACAGGCACAGGTTTCGTGTTTGACTTTGACACGCTGGGTATTGTTGGAATTGTGCTGCTGGTGGTCAACAATATTTTTGGTGGAATTTTGTATCTAAGATTTTTGCGCACGCTTAAACTATCTAAAACCATATTTTTTGCAACCTTGCCGCTTAGCATTTTTTACGGGTTAGGCATGTTTTTTATTGCTGGCAGTGCGATTTTTGACGGAGTGATATTTGCTTCCATTCGCTCTGTTTTAAATATTTCCACGCAGAATGTTTACAACATGGTGCTTTGGGGGATTTTGTTGACGCTGATATATTTTACTGTTCTGTTTTTGATTTACTCTTATGTTTGCAGACCTGTGCAAAAGTTTGAAAGTATAACGGCAAGACTGGGAGATGGCAGAATCAGCGATGAAAGAATTTGGCTTGGCAAATCTAAACAATTTCAAAATATCGAAGCGGCGTTAGAGAAGATTAATTACAACTATCTTGAAAAAGACAACCTTGTTCGGCAGACGGATTTGGAAGCGCAAAAATTTATCCCCAAGCAGTTTTTGAAGTTTTTAGGCAAAAACTCGATAACAGAACTTGAACTTGGCAATCAAGTCACTAAACATGCAACCACTTTGTTTTGTGACATAGTTAGCATTGCAAAAAATAACTCCTCTTTGTCGCTAGAAGAAAATTTTAATTTTATTAATTCCTATTTAAATGTCGTCTCTCCGCTGATAAGAAAATTTGGCGGATTTGTGGATAAATACACCGGCGAAGGCATCTTGGCAATATTTCCTAGACCAGACAGTGCAATGGAAAGCGCAGTGGCAATTTGCAGGGCGATTGAGATTAAAAATCGCAGTCAAAAGCACTTGCCAAACGTTGAGCCTAAAATTTCAATCAACACTGGTGAGGTAACTTTCGGCATCATGGGCGAGCAATCACGCATGAGCCCAACCGTCATCAGCGATGTTATCAACTTTGCTTCAAAGATGGAAGATATCAACAAACTTATGGGAACAAAGGTGATTTTTTCAAAGCAATCGCTAAACGATTTGCCGATGAAATATAGGTTTGCTTACAGATTTTTAGGGGATATGACTGCTGCAGAGGGTTATAGCACAAGCATATTTGAATGCTTGGAAGTCTATCCTCGCAAAAAGCGAGACAGGCTTATAGCGCTTAAAAACAAATTTGAAGAAGGCGTGCGCAGTTATAACAGCGGTGAGTTTTACAATGCTCGCAAACTTTTTAAGGAGGTTTTAAGTTTTGTCAGCGATGATAAGCCTTCCTATGTTTATTTTAACAAAGCGTGCGACAGGCTTGATATTTCTTGACAAATGTGGCGTTTTTAAGTAAACTTTTAATATGGATTTTAAAGGCAGGCAAACACAAAAATGCCCTCGTTGTGGAGGCAAAGCATTGTTAAGTCAAACCAAATGCCCATGCTGTGGGCTGTCTTTTTCAAAACTTGAAGTTGCAACCAATAAAGCAGCAAGCGAAAGATATAAAAATCATGAACGAAATGCCATAGTTTTTGTTAAAAAAACACCTATTGATTTAAAAAAATGGAAGCTTATTTTGTTTGGCACTTTGTTTGGGCTTTTTGGAGCGCATTATTTTTACACTCGTAGATGGTGGTGGGCAATTTTATATTTGCTAGGCTTTGCTTTGCTTTCGGTGTGCGTAGTTTTTAACGGCTATCTTGTTGGCGTGGCGGGTGGTGCGCTTATAGATGCGCTTGCGTTTTTTGTCGGCGTTTATGGCATTTGTTGGATTTTTGATATGATAAGAATTTGTTTTGGTAAATTTAAAATTCCTGTCTCTTTGCCAAAGCAATCCGATGTCGTGGTTTTAGAGGAGCAAAAATGAGAGTTGTTGTTGGAATAAGTGGCGGTGTTGACAGTTCGGTTGCGGCATATCTTTTAAAGCAGCAGGGGCATGATGTGATTGGGCTTTTTATGGTCAACTGGGAAGAGCAAGACGGCTCTTGCACTGCCGAAACTGATTTTGAAGATGTAAAACGTGTGTGCAATAAAATTGGCATTCCATATTTTTCTGTCAACTATTCAAAGCAGTATTATGATCGTGTTTTCAAGCACTTCTTGGAGGAGTATAAAAAGGGCAGAACGCCAAACCCTGATGTGCTGTGCAATCGTGAAATAAAGTTTGGCCCATTTTTGGAGAAGGCTAAGGCGCTTGGTGCTGATGCAATCGCAACAGGGCACTATGCAAAAAAGATTGAAAAAGACGGCAAGTTTTATCTTTGCAAAGCGCATGATTTAAACAAGGATCAATCATATTTTTTAAACCAGCTTTCGCAATCGCAACTTGCAAGCGTTTTGTTTCCGCTGGCGGATATTGATAAGCCCGAAGTGCGAAAAATTGCTGCCGAACTTGGGCTTTCAACCGCTGAAAAAAAGGATTCCACCGGCATTTGCTTTATCGGCGAAAGAAACTTTAAAAACTTTTTGAAGGGCTATCTTCCTGCTCAGCCGGGCGACATTGTCGACTTGGACGGCAACAAGGTGGGGCGGCATGACGGGCTTATGTATTACACTTTGGGGCAGCGCAGGGGGCTTAACATAGGCGGCAAGAAGGGCGGCAACGGCGAAAGGTGGTTTGTGGTTAAAAAAGATTTGCAAAACAACAAACTTATCGTTTCGCAGGGCGAAGAAGAAGCTCTGTTTTCTAGCGGGCTTTTTGCAAGCGAGTTTAATTGGATTCCTCAGCCGCCTGCGGAGCAAGCTTTTGATTGCTATGCCAAGTTTAGATATAGTCAGCCAGACCAAAAAGTTAAAGTTAGCCAATTAGATGCCTCGCATATTAAGGTAGATTTTTACCAAAAACAGCGCGCAATCACGCCTGGCCAATATGTGGTGCTGTATGACGAAAACGGCGTTTGTTATGGCGGCGGCGTAATTGACGAGAGTTATTGACAAGCGCAGAAATTCAGAACAAGCAGCTTGTATGGCAGAAATTTTTAAAATTCGTTTGTTTATATTTTTAAAATATGTTAAAATATAAAAGTAAGGAGTTAGCAAATGAAGAAAGATGATTTTGTTGCAATAAATTTATTGTATATCGCAAAATATTTTGAACGATATAAGGATGACGTGACAAGCTTTTTGTCATTATATACTGAGCACGAAGATG
>CALWTN010000036.1 GCA_944384475.1 uncultured Clostridia bacterium | reverse complement strand
ATCAATTCTTGCGGGTTGATATGCAAGGCAGAATGCCTTGCGCACTGCTTCTGCCGTGCAAGGTGGGGAATTTGATATAAAAAAACACCCTGTGCGGAGAGTGCTTTTGGTAGTCGTGAGTGGACTCGAACCACCGACCCCCACCTTATCAGGGTGGTGCTCTAACCGACTGAGCTACACGACTATATTAAATTGTTTTGCCGCATATATATTCTATCAAACGGTGTCCCCACCTTAGAAGAACCTGCCTGTCGGCAGAACCTTGGCGTTCGGTTTCTTGCGAAACCTCGGCAGCAGGGCGAAAGCTCTAACCGACTGAGCTACACGACTATATTAAATTGTTTGCCGTTATTTTTATGCGACTGTTTAATTATACATTATCAAAACAGCGTTTGTCAATTATTTTTCAACAAATTATTCAAAATTTTATCTTGACAATTTGCAAACCGTGTGCTAACTTAAAATTGTAGGAGGCAAACATGCAAGAAGAAGAGAAAAAACCACAGGAGCAACAATCTGCACTTGAATATTTCGGCTTTACAGAAGAAGAACTTGCAGAACAATCAAGCGGAGTTGATGTTTCGACTAAAACTCCACAGCAAAAACCTAAAAAACAAGCAGAATTATCAAAATAAAATGGAGCAGATGCTCCATTTTTTAATTGAACAAGTTGTTTGTTTCAAAATAAGGCTCACTTGAAAGATATATTCCAAGCTTTTTCAGCGTAAGTTCGTCCGAAGTTGGCAAAATGAAGGTTGAGTGCGCCATGCAAGTTTTAAGTTTTGTAAGCATTTTCATGCATGCGGCAGCTTCTTCATTGGAGTTTGCGCATATTGCTAGGGCAATTAAAACATCGTCAAGCGAGAGTTGAGAAGAAAGCGAGCCAAGAACGTCTTTTTTTAATTTGAGTATAGGCAATAAAATTTGATCGCTGATCAATGGATGGTCATCAATGCCAGCAAGCGTTTTAAGAGCATTGAGTATAACTGCTCCCGCAGCAGAGATGATATTTTTGCTTTTGCCGGTTAAAATTCTGCCATCGTCAAGTTGCAGCGCAATGCACGGCAAGTTGCTTTCTCTGCCAACACGTTTGGCGGTTTTAATCACTTCAAGGCTGGTTGGGCTTATTTCAAGTTCGTTTAACAAAAGTTTAACTCTATCCACCGTATCGTAAGATGTTTGTCCTTTTTTGCAAGCGCAGGCATAGTTATAGTATCTTCTGATTATTTCATTGATGGAAGCCTGACATGCTGCATCGTCATCGACTATTGCATAGCCAACCATATTCACTCCCATGTCGGTTGGTGAGTAATAAACATCCTTGCCAGTAATTTTTTTGAGAATATTTTTAAGAACAGGAAAGACTTCTATGTCACGGTTGTAGTTGACTGCAAGTTTGCCATATTTGTTGAAATGATATGGATCAATCATGTTGACATCTTTTATGTCGGCGGTTGCAGCTTCGTATGCCACATTTACAGGGTGCTTTAATGGCAAGTTCCAAACAGGAAAGGTTTCAAACTTGGCATAACCAGCGCTTGTTCCATGTTTATATTCATGATAAAGTTGGCTAAGGCATGTGGCAAGTTTGCCGCTGTTTGGCCCCGGTGCTGTTACAACAACAAGCGGCCTAGATGTTTGTATGTAATCGTTTGCACCATAGCCTTCTTCGGAAACTATCGTTTCAATGTCGTTTGGATAGCCCTTTGTATAGCGGTGAAAATACACTTTTTCGCCACGGTTTTGCAATAGACTTGCAAATTTTTGTGCGCTTGACTGACCCTTGAAAAGAGTGATCACAATAGAAGAAACATACAAACCAAGTTTTCTAAAATTGTCAATCAGCCTTAGCACTTCGTTGTCATAGCTAAGCCCCAAGTCGGCACGAATACGGTTTTTTTCGATGTCATTTGCGCTGATGCACATGATTATTTCAGCTTTATTTTTCATGATTTCCAGCAATTTGATTTTAACGGCTGGCTCAAACCCTGGCAGCACTCGGGATGCGTGCAGATCGTCAAACAATTTGCCACCAAGCTCAAGATAAAGTTTGCCGCCAAACATATCTATTCTTTCCATAATGTGCTTTTTTTGCATAGTTAAATACTTTTTGTTGTCAAATGCTTTTTTCATTAGAACTCCTTATACAGTATTAGTATACTCTTTTCAAAGATTTGCTACTAATCATTTGCAAAAAAAAATTAAAATTTGTTATACTATTTTTAAGTAAAAATATAGGAGGGTCTGCTATGGCAAAAATAACTATGGTGCAGTATGGCTGCGGGAAAATGAGTGTTTACACAATGCGTTACGCTCTCGAGAAAGGCGTAAAGATTGTTGGAGCGTTTGATATCGATGAAAGCAAGATTGGCAAGGATATCAGCGAAATTATAGGCTCAAAGAAAAAACTTGGCGTCAAGATTATGCACGCTAATCAATTTGACACGTTCCTTAAAAAGAATAAGCCAGATGTTGCGATTGTAACCACTATGAGTTTGATTGCAGACGTTGAAGATGCTCTTGCAATATGTGCACAAAATGGCGTGAATGCAATCACAACATGTGAGGAGGCTTTTTATCCACAAAATTCTAATCCAACCATCTTTGAAAAGTTGGATAAGGTGGCAAAGGCAAATGGTTGCACAATCTGTGGCAGCGGCTATCAAGATGTTTTTTGGGGCAATTTAATAACAGTGCTTGCCGGTGCGACACATAATATTACAAAAATCAAGGGCAGATCGAGTTATAATGTAGAAGATTATGGCATCGCTCTTGCACGGGCGCATGGCGCAGGGCTTACTTTGCAACAGTTTGAAAAGGATGTGGCTTCCGCTGACAATATTTCGCCAGCAGCAAGAGAAAAAATAATCAAGAGTGGCAAGTATGCTCCAAGTTACATGTGGAATGTCAACGGTTGGCTGTGCTCACAACTTGGGCTTACAGTGAAAAGCCAAACTCAAAAATGTGTGCCTGAAATTGCAAAAAGCAAAATTCATTCTTCAACACTTAAAATGGACATCAAAAAAGGCGACTGCACAGGCATGAGCGCTGTGGTTACAACTATAACTAAGGAAGGCGTTGTGCTTGAAACAGAGTGCGTTGGCAAAGTTTATGACAAAAATGAATTCGACAGCAATGAGTGGACGATCTATGGCGAGCCTGACACAACGGTTGTAATCAATCGTCCATCCACGGTTGAGCTTACATGCGCAAGCTGCATCAACCGCATCCCAGAGGTGATCAATGCGCCAAGCGGATATGTTACAACAGATAAATATGCGCCAAACAGCTATAAGGCAAAGGCGCTTGAAAAATATTTAATCAAAAGGTAGATATGAAAAAATTCTTAATCTTTACAGTCACAGCAGGCAATGGGCATAACTCAGCAACGCATGCCGTGAAAGAAAAACTTGAAGCTATGGGCGGCGAAGTTAAGGTGGTTGACCTGTTGCATGAATATTGTGACAGCAAAACTTTTATTTGGATTCAAGAAACGGGGTATGGAATTGTTTGCCAACATTTGCATAAAATTTATAACGCATTTTTTATGCATTTTCAAAACGCAGATCCAAAAAAGGCGAACAAATCGCCTGTTCAAAACGGGCTTTTGAAAATGTATGACAAAGTTTTGCAACTTATCTATGATTTTCAGCCCGATGCTATTTTTGCATCACACTTTTTGCCGTGCGTGATGATCACAAATTTGCGTAAACTCTATCCAATCCCAGCAAAAACATTTTCGTTTATTTTTGACTATGCTGTTTGCCCATTTTGGGAGGCGGCAACTGGCATTGACTATTTGCTTGTGCCAAATGAAAGCTATATTCCATTGATGATTTCAAAGGGTTTTAAAAACGGGCAGCTTTTGCCGTATGGATTGACGGTTAGCGAAAAGTTTTCCAAGAAAATTGAAAAATTTAAGGCGAGAGAGAAGCTGGGTTTAAAAGATGGCGTTTTTACGATGTTTGTCATGTTTGGCGGCGGGTTTTGGAGCGGCAATTACAAAATTGTTAAAAACGTTGTCAATAATTTAAAATCGCATGAAATTCAAATTATTGTCGCAAACGGAAAGGATGAAAAGGGCAAGAAAAAAATTGACAAACTTAAAGTTCCGTCCAATATCAAAATTTTAAATTACGGTTTTTCAAAAGAGGTCGATTTGTTGATGAGCGCCGCAGATGTTATTGTGGGTAAGGCCGGCGGAGTGAGCGTGACAGAGTCGCTTAACAAATTTTTGCCTATGATTTGCTGTAAAAAGCTGCCTGAGCAAGAGCGTGTCAATGTTGAAATGCTTGTGCGTGAGGGTGCGGCTAAACAATATAAAAATGACAGAGATCTAATTAGAATTTTGACACAAATTTTAAACGATCCAAAGGTTTTGGTGGAGATGAGGGCAAATGTCGCAAGGCTTAGAAAGCCAGACGCCACAGCCAATTTGGCGAACGATATGTTTGAATGCGAGGCGACTTATCCAGAGGATAAAAATATAGATTACTCGGTTATAAACAAACAGATTAAAAAATTGTTAAAAACAAAACCGAACAAAGCATAAAAGATTGTAAAAAGAGAGAGACTAAGCAGTATGCAAAGTCTCTATTTTTTTATTCCGTTTTTTGTAATTATATTGCTGCTGCTTCCGATTATTTTTGAGGTAAGGCTTTCTTATAATTTTTTTTCAAACAGCGGGGTGCTTTGTGTTTATGTTTTTAAAATCAAACTTATTTATTTCTTTTTTGAAATTTCTGACAGGCAAATAAAATTGAAAAATCAAAAACAAACTTCACAAAAGCAACTTGATTTTGATTCGCCAGAAATTGCTTTATATGAAGAGTTTGTAAGCCAGATAAAAGATAAGACTAGATTAAAATTTTTAGAGCTTTATTACAACGTCGGGCTTGGAGATGCTTTTTTAACAAGCATCGTTTGCGGCATGATTGATGTGCTTGCGTTAATATTTTTTACTGGCATAAAAAACAAAAAACCAACTGCATCATTAGGGGTGTATGATACTGTTTCTTACAACAAGAAAGAGGCTGAGGTCGCCGTAGATTTAAGCGTCTCTATTTCTTTGTTTGATGTTGTATATTCTTTTGTCAATTCGGTTATGCTAAGTAAGAAAAAAGCAGCAGAATTGAATATATAGTGAGTATTATGACATAAAACTCACAACATATAGGGGGTATTATGAAGTATTTTACAGGCAGCGACACAATTAATGAATTGATTTCGTCCTCTATGGAAAAGATTAAAACCATTGTAGATTCCAGCACAATAGTTGGCGAAAAAGTTGTGACTGACGATGGTTCAACCATCATTCCAATCTCACGTGTGAGTGTTGGATACGTTGTTGGAGGCGGAGAATACGCCGATCTTTCTTCACGGCGAGTTGCCAATCATTTTCCTATGGCAGGTGGATCAAGCGGAGGGATGAGCGTGACACCAGTTGGGTTTTTGATTGAAAGTTCTGGCGAAATTAAATTTGTCAACGTTGAGAATAAATCGTTGTATCAAACTGTGCTTAATAT
>CALWTN010000035.1 GCA_944384475.1 uncultured Clostridia bacterium | reverse complement strand
CGGGACGAACACCATCAATAGTATTTTTCACACTAAGACGACCATCGAGCCCCCCGTGGCGGGACACATAGTATGCGGAGTCAGCGGTGGAGCTGGAGCCAGCGGAGCGGAGCCAATAAGATGTCCCTCCACTATGATATTCTAAGCCATTCGATAAAGCAAAGTCAGTTGGTGTGGTTATGCGTTTTGTGTTTGTATTTAAAAACTCATATTGCCCATACATCTCTTGATATGAGAGTAAGTATACATAGTCGTCTGTTGCAGGGCCGCTGCCATCGGTTGTATTTTTTGTGACATTGTTTTGGTTGGTTTGCTCGATTACAACATCCTCGCTTGCAAGGCCTGTGCTTTGATAGAAATTGCCGTTTAAATCGCCGTTTAAGTATTTTCTTATCAAACTATCTTGCCATACATTGCCGTCTTCTTCCGTTGCGTTAAACGGCATGGCGTTTAATGCCAAGTCGCTGATAACTCGGCATTGTGTGCCTGCTGGTGCAGTCTCGGGATTTGTGCCGTCAATTATATACCATTTGATAGGCTCTACTTTAAAGAATTTGGTGTTGCCAACCTCGCCTAATGAGTCGCCAGTTGAGAAAAATGGGTTTTCAACATATCCCCTATCAGCAATATGCTGTTGGTTTACAACTGCAACATATAAGTCGCCATTGTATTCATATTCCTTGTTTTGCTTTTCTTCATAAGACGCAGGGTATTCACTTGCACGATTGTTGGATATGTAGCTGTTGCCTGTTGCGGCGTCGTCAAGAGCGCCACTTTCAAGCAAAGAAACAAGCTGAGTGTTTAGTTCATCTCCCACATATGTTTGCGGATAGGTGCCGAGGTATGTATACCAGCCACGGTCGTCCTGCTGCCATTCATACATGGTTGTGGAATCTGGAATTATTGAAACCGCATCGATTGTTTTTGGCTGGCTTTTGTCAAAGGGGTTTGTGGTGAAGCACAGCAATAAAGTAAGCAGCATAAGCAAACCCGTTGCAACAAAATTTTGCATGAATGTGGATAACTTACTTTTAACCTTTTTCATATTTTCACCCCTTTGTGGATAAAAATTTAGTGATTTTTCACTAAAAGTAGTATATTTCGCTCGCTCTTAGTCAAGTGTTTTTGACACGTTTTGACACTTTTCTAAAATTTATTTTTTAATAAATTGTGGATAACTCCATTTTTATTTTCTCACAATTTTTATTTTTTCTCATGCTTTTTGTGGATAAATCTTGTGACATGTTGTCACAAGGCGGCATTTGCGCGCATGGCAGTGCGCTTTTAGCGCCCCGTGCGGGCGCAAAAAAAAGCCTGCGCCAGAGGGCGCAGGCTTGCAAATGCCGCCGTCATGTTGCGAAAAAAATATTGAAATTACACCTTTTTTATGATATGTTTTTAAAAAGGAAAACGCTATGAAAACAATTGACGAACTGCAAAAAATAATTGAGGGCTCGCAAAACATCGTATTTCTAACGGGCGCTGGAATTTCCACGCCAAGCGGGATAACCGATTTTGAAACCATCTATTCGCAAAAATTTATGGGCTTCGACACAATCGACATAATGACAGGCGGGTTTATTCAAGAGCATCCCGATGTGTTTTTGCAGTTTGTGAAAAAATATTTTTCAGGCAAAGTAAGCCCAAACCTCTGTCACAAATATATCTCCAATCTGCAAGAGAGCAAAAATGTTTGTGTGATCACGCAAAACATAGATGGCCTTCATCAACAGGCAGGCAGTAAAAAGGTTATCGAACTTCACGGCACATTTAAAAATTGGCATTGCACATCTTGTGGGCATAATTTTTCTTTTGATGAAGTGCTCGAAAGTGACAGTTTGCTCTGCCCTATCGATTATGGAATAATCAGACCTGATGCGGTGTTTTACAATGAAAACATTCCAACGCTTAAAATTCTTAATGCTCAAGCACGCATCAACGCTGCCGACACGCTTATCGTGGTTGGCACAAGCCTGCAAACCCAGCTGCCCGTCTATTTAATAAATCAATTTGCAGGAGAAAGGCTGGTTGTCGTCAACAAAACTCCTGTAAAATTAGACATGCCGCATCTTTTTGTTCAAGGCGATGTTGAAGATGTTTTTAATTTACTCAACCAAAATAATAAAAATTTAACAAGATAGGCATTTTGTTTGCAAAAAACTTTTAAAAAGATTAAAATTATTGTAAGGAGGAAACAAAAATGGCAAAAACAAAAAAAGATTATTTCGGTCTTGGCAGAATTGTGAGCTTGATTCTTGCAATCATTCCTATTACAGCATGGTTGCTTGGTGCTTTCACAAGATTTGGCGAAGGCAAAATCGTTGCAGGACTTTTGAGATTGATCTTTGGTTTTAACATCGTATGGCTTGTAGACCTTGTCCTTATGATTGTTAATGGCAAAATTTGGAGACTTCTCAACATCTAAAAAAGTGGCGCAAAGCCATTTTTTTATTTTGACTATCACTAAAAAAAGAATATAATCTTAATGTGAAATTTACAAATGTTAAGGCAAGGCTACTAAAATTTTGGAACGCTGCAATGCAGTTGTTTTTTCCATCCAATTTTAAATGTTTGTTTTGCAACACCGACATTGCCGATCACGAGCACCAAGTTTATTGCAATGACTGCGCCCTTGCAGCACCTTTTAACAATGGCAAACGTTGCAAAATTTGCGATTGCACGATGGAGGGCGACAGCGAAATATGTGACGGATGCAAAGATTATCGAAAATATTTCGATCGTGCTGTTGCGCCTATGCGATATGAAGGCGTGGCGAAAAGTTTGATTTTAAAACTCAAAAATGATAACGCAACATACCTTGCACCTGACATGGCAAGGGTGATGAGCGAAAGACTGCGTCAAGAAAATTTTAGTTTTGATGTTATCATTCCCGTTCCTCTTTCTCAAAAATCACTTTCAAAGCGCAAGTTCAATCAATCTAAATTGCTTGCCGATGAGCTGGCAAAAATATTTGCAAAACCAGTGGACAATCACAGTTTGATTAAAATTTTAGAAACCAAACATCAAAAAGATTTAAACTTGGCACAAAGAAAAACCAATCTAAAAAATGCATTTAAAGTGGTTGATAAAAAAGCAATTTTAGGCAAAAATATTTTGCTTGTTGATGATGTTGTCACAACTGGCGCAACCGCAAACGAATGCTCCATCGTGTTGAAAAAATATGCCAACAAAGTTTATGTTGTCTCTTTTGCAAGAAACCCTTTAATTTTTTGATAAATATTTGAAAAATACTTGACTTTATAACAAATTTCACATATAATCAAAAGCGTCTCATAAAGTCGCTTATGGTCTCATGGTCAATCGGTTAAGACGCCGCCCTTTCACGGCGGAATGAGGGGTTCGACTCCCCTTGAGACTACCAAGATAGAAAGAGTTGATAAAGTCAACTCTTTTTTTATATAATCAAATGGGGAGTCGAACCCTTGGGTTCGTCGGGTCCCCGAAAAATGATTTATCATTTTTTGGGTGGGGCTCCCCTTGAGACTACCAAAAAAGGAGTTGGGTTTTCAACTCCTTTTTTATTGCAATCAAAAAGCGCTTAGTAAAATTCGACTTGTTTTCTTGGAGCAAAGAACAAACATAAAAAGGAAGCCCCCAGCCCAACCAGCAAGCCATAACCAACTGTCAATGTGGCTGGATTGCCGTTGGTTATTCTTAAAGAAGCATAAATGCCAAACAAAATTGTTGCCGTAAGCATTGAAATGAAGAAAAGCAGTGCAACAAACTTGCATCCTTTCATCTGTTTGTTTGTGCCGTTGAGAATTAAGTTTACAAAAGTGAAAAGAATCAACAGGCTTACAAACACAATTGCCAAAATTAAAAATATTGCGCCAATCGTCAACAGGATGTCCTGCCCTTCTGGAAATTTTATAAAATCAAAAACTGAACTTTTCTTTAAAACTTCGTTGCTTGCATCGCTTGCGCTTTGAGAATAGCACCAATACAACGGCTGTGTGAACATAATAAGCGAAACGATACTTAAAATCAACGTTGCGATAATGCCAAACATTTTTCCTCCCGTTTTTAATAGTATAGCATAATAAAATTATTTTTGTTTTGTTTTAGCGTTGTTTTTTTTATAAATTTTAACCTCTATTGCCAAAACTCCGTCTTTTGTATCCTCATCGGAATAATACTGCCTCATATCCTGCGGATGCGCTTCTTCATCGTCAAAATAACCCAATGCGGATTTGTCGTATGCTTGATACAACTTTTCAAAACTGTCAAAATGCACTATTTTGGTGATTTTTGCCTTGAACGATTGATTTTCTTCATCCATATTTTTAAAGATGATGTGATCTCCCTCTTTCAACTGCTTGCGTTTTTCATCGTTGATGCGCATCTCAACCCTTTTTTCGCCCTCCACAAAACGCTTAAAAGCCGAGGTGCTAAGCTTCATCTCCACCGTCTTTGGCAGCGGCTTTGTGTTTATGCTTTTTCTGAACACAAAAAACCTTTGCCACAAAAATTCGGTTACAAAATTTATCACCATCATTATAAACGTAACAAGCGTGCCGTTCCAGCCAACATCTTCAAGTGCATTTCCACCAAACACCGAGATTGGCACAAAGGCGGCGTAATATAAAAGCGTCCAAGCCATAGCGATTGGCACATTGTTTGCAGATTTAAAAGTAAACTTGCGGTTGAAAGTAAAATTCCAAACCACAGACAAGATGATTGAAATCAAATAGCTTGGCCACCACAGCCAGTGGATAACTTCATACAAAATCGTAAAAGAAACAATTTGAATGACACCCGCCGAGATGGAAAAACCAAGGAATTTCAGCGCCCTAAACACTTCTTCCTTGTCAATCTTTTTCTTTTTGCAATTATTTTGAGTTTTCATACATTAAGTTTAGCATAAAACAATATATTTTCATTTAATTTTTCTAACTTTTTTAAAAACATTTTTATTTTCTTTTTAAATTATTCCGCCGCAACTTGTCCTTTTTCTGCCTAGACAAGCATACAAATGTTTTATGAAAAAAAATGCAAACGCTCTGCCTTTTGCTAACAAACTTTGTTATGGCATCGGCGGCTTGGGCTACAACAGTCTTGGTCAAACGATAGGTTCTTTTTTGATGTTTTTTTGCACCTCAATCATGGGGCTTTCTGGCACGCTGGTGGGCATTGCCATCGGCATATCTTCACTTTGGGACGGAATAAGCGATCCGCTGGTTGGGAATATCTCCGACAGAGCAAAAAATGGTCGTTTTGGCAAGCGCTTAAAGTTTATGTTTGTTGCAATCTTTTTAATCGCCATTTGCAATGTGCTTTTGTGGAGTATGCCAAAAAGTTCGCAAACGATTATGTTTTGCTGGCTGCTGTTTTTCTTGTTGATGCTTGAAACCGCTAACACATTTTGGTCAACTCCGTTTTCTGCTCTTGCGCTTGACATGGCGCCTGATTACAACGAGCAATCTAAAATTCAGTCGTATAAAACTGCGTTTAATATCGTGGGCATGATTTTGCCAAGCATTTTGATGTTTTTTATCATGCCCTCGCTTTCGCTTGGCAGCGGCGAAACACAGGCAAGCCAAAGCGGCTTTATCAAAATTGCACTTATCAACTCGGCTTTGGTTATCGCTTTCGGCTTGATCACAATATTTGGCAACTTAAAAAGAGTGCGCTCGCATGTGAAATATTCCTCTCCAAAAATACAAAAGCACAGTTTTAAGCAGCTGATGCTTGGATACTTTGAGGTTTTTAAAAATTCTGGCTTTGCATGTGTGATTGCAGGCTATTCAATCGCACAAATTGCCTCTTCGTTTTTAACTTCGGTGGGAATGCACCTCTTCACCTATTGCTATCATTTTTCCACTGCACAAATTTCTATATTGTTAATCTTGCTGTTTGCAGGTGCAATAATTTCTCAACCTTTTTGGGTGGGTTTATCCAAACGCATCGATAAAAAAGGAGCTCTCATCTGTGCGCTTTCGTTGATACTTTTAGGGATTGCACTAACGCTTATTTCCTTTTTGTTTAGACAGTATGTGCCAACTGATTTTATCTTCTATTTTGTTATGGCAACAATTTCTATTTGCGGGTTTGGAATAGGTGCAATGCAATCGCTGCCAATCTCTATGTATGCAGATGTCGTAACGCTGCAACAATACAAAACTGGAGAAAACAAAAGCGGAGAATATTTAGGATACTACTCCTTCACCTACAATCTTTCAAATTCGATATCGCTGTTAATAATAGGCGTGCTGCTTGACGCAATAAAGTTTGACTCCTCGCAACCAATTCAGGCGCTCAGCGTGCAAAATGGGCTTGGCACTATTGTTTTTTGCGGCTGTTCGATAGCGCTTGCGATGGCGATTGTAATATTTTCACGCTACAAAATTAAAAGAGCTGACGTTTTAAAAGCGCAAATGAAACTTGACGAACAGAAAAAAGACTGACATAACGCCAAAAAATTATCAAAAATACTTCAATGCATTGAATATTCGCACGCATTTTTGTTTAATTTGCAAAATTCAGCAAAAAACCAAGCTGCTGGGCTTGGTTTTAATTAAAAAGTTCGCTGATTGTTTTTTGTTGAGTGATCAACAAATCGGCAAGAAGCGTAAATCTTTTAACAGTGTAGGCATTTGAAACCATGCGCTTTAAATTTTTCTTTTCGCCAACAAGCACCACCATCTTTTTTGCACGCTGAGCGCCTGAATTGGTTGCGAGGAGTCAAACTTTATTGCGTCAAGCAGCACGCCTAT
>CALWTN010000034.1 GCA_944384475.1 uncultured Clostridia bacterium | reverse complement strand
CTTTGCCTTCAATCTCGACAGGGTTTGCTGCAATTTCTGGCATGTTTGAAGCGTCAGGTTCGTATTCTTTGCCAGTTACAAAACTTGCAAAACCAGCATAAATTTCATAATTTTTGTCAAGTTTGAGATGATCAGGAGAGGCCGAGTCTTCACTTAACGAAATAGGTATTTCGACAGGCATCTTTTTTGAGCCTATTGAAAAATCTATGCCAAACTCAGTTTGATTGTCTTTGTCGTATGTGTAGGCAACTTTAGAAACCTTTCTAAATGTTCCGTCATGGAAAACATATTGCTGTTTGCCATCTTTTGATTTTATAAAGATTAAAGAGTTTGAAACCTTTTCGCCAGCCTTGTTCACGCCATCAACTTTAGGGGCGATAAACATATCCCAGTCTTTAAAAGACTTGGTTGCATATGTCGCTTTTTTAGAAGGAGGAACTGTTTGAGCAAGCGCAACAAGAAATTCAGGTGAAAAGTGTTGAAAAGCTGTGCTTTGTGTTACAGCACCTTTGCTGATGCGGGCTGAGTGAATTGTGATGCCGTCTTTACTTTCAAGCCCACGATAAATAAAATCTCGAGAAAAATGGAAGCCAAAGGTGTCTTGTGCGGTTGCTTGGCACATAACCTCAACGTCTGACTTGCCAGCTGGCTGCATCGCAACTTGAAAACCACGTGCGTTTGAATTGATTGATAATTTTTTCCCGTTTGTAAGTGTTA
Source organism: uncultured Clostridia bacterium (assembly GCA_944384475.1). Taxonomy (GTDB): domain Bacteria; phylum Bacillota; class Clostridia; order Christensenellales; family UBA1242; genus Caccovivens. The sequence goes on along the minus strand of CALWTN010000034.1, from coordinate 39,415 downwards.
GTTGAAAAGCCCTTTGAATTTGTGGGTTGGAGGAATCTGTCAAATCGATTGATGCCACCTCAAAGGAATATGTGCCAGATGCTGCATCTTGACCTGGCAATGCATCTAATTCAGCACGCCTTTCGTCACTAAAAAGATTTTTGTCAACAAGGGCATATCTGACGGTGACCTTTTTTCCAGCTCTCTCTTCCTTTTTTTCAATGCAGGTGAGAGGAACGTCAACGACTGGCGCTGAAGGATCAGAGGTTGCAACTGCACCTCTAACTTCAAAAAGGCGTTTGTAATCTTTGCCTTTATCATCAAACTTGAGCACGACAGAATTTTCCTGAGTATAGGTGGTTCCTGCGCTTGACGCATATTTAGATTGAAAAGCAACAACATTCTTTTCTCTGGTCGGACTAGCTACTTTTTCGCTTTTAGATGCCATTTGGTTTCCTCCATTAATTGTTATTAATAGTAATTATAGCCTATATTCTCTTAAAAGTCAACTGTTGCTTAGATTTTAGCATGCATATATTTGACAAAACTCGCCCTAAATACGCTTGACTAAATTTGAAAATTTAGTAAACTTAATATGTTAGGAGTTTTGTAATGGGCATTTTTGGAAGCGAAAATAAATCACAGGTTAAAAAATTAAAAAAGATTGCAGATAAAGTTGTGGCGCTTGAAGAAAAATATCAAGCGATGAGCGATGAACAACTTACAAGTCAAACACAAATTTTGAAAGACAGACTCTCATCTGGCGAAACGCTTGATGCCATCTTGCCTGATGCTTTTGCAGTGGCACGAGAGGCCGCTTGGAGAGTGCTTAACATGAAGCATTTCTACGTGCAAATTTTGGGTGGAATTGCTCTGCATCAAGGGCGTATTGCAGAGATGGCAACGGGTGAAGGTAAAACATTGGTGGCAACATTGCCGGCGTATTTAAATGCTCTCGCTGGCAAGGGTGTGCATGTGGTGACCGTCAATGAATATCTTGCAAAACGTGACGCCGAGTGGATGGGCAAGGTTTACAAGTTTTTGGGGCTCAGCGTGGGTGTGGTGGTTGCCAACATGCCAGAGGATAAAAAGCGTGCGGCCTACAACTGCGACATAACCTATTGCACCAACAACGAACTTGGTTTTGATTATCTTCGTGACAACATGGCAATTTCCAAGTTAAGGCGTATGCAACGTGGGCAAAACTTTGCGATCGTGGACGAAGTAGACTCCATTTTGATTGACGAGGCCAGAACTCCGCTTATCATCAGCGGCAGGGGCGGCAAGTCCAGCGATAATTATATCAATGCGCAAAAGTTTGCCAAAAGCTTGAAAAAAGACGCCGACATTGAAATTGACATCAAAACAAAACAGATAAATCTTACAGAAAGCGGCATAACCAAGGCGGAGAGGTTTTTTAGTGTCGAAAATCTTTCGGACATCGAAAACCTTGAACTTAACCACTATATCAACAATGCTTTAAAAGCAAACTTTATCATGTTTAGAGATGAAAATTACATCGTCAAAGATGGCGAAGTGATCATCGTTGATGAGTTTACAGGCAGACTTATGCCGGGCAGGCGCTTTAATGATGGACTGCATCAAGCGATTGAGGCAAAAGAAAATGTTGAAATTAAGGACGAAAACAAAACGCTTGCAACCATCACTTTCCAAAATTATTTCAGGCTTTATCACAAGCTTTCGGGTATGACGGGAACAGCAAAGACGGAGGAGGGCGAGTTTAGAACAATTTACAACCTTGACGTTGTCACAATTCCGCCGAATCTGCCAAACAAAAGGCGAGACGAAGCCGACATCGTCTACACCACCTACAAAGGCAAGATAAAGGCGATTGTGGAAGAGATTGCTCGTTGCAATGAAGTTGGGCAACCTGTTTTGGTGGGCACAATTACGATTGATAAATCGGAAGAACTTTCAAAGGCGCTTAAAGCGGCAAAGATCAAGCACGTTGTGTTAAACGCAAAAAATCACGAGCAAGAAAGTGCCATTGTGGCTCAGGCGGGCAGAAAAGGTGCGGTTACTATCGCCACCAACATGGCGGGCAGAGGAACGGATATTTTGCTGGGCGGCAACCCAGAATTTATGGCGAAAAAGAGAATGCAAGATGAGAAATTTACAGACGAGCAAATCTCCTACGCCACCGCTTTCAACCATGTGGATGATGAGGAGTTAAACAAGGCTAGGGCGAGGTTTAACGAGCTTTATGCCGAGTTTAAAAAGCAGACGGACGAAGAAAAAGAAGAGGTTAAAAAACTCGGCGGCTTGCATATCGTTGGCACTGAAAGGCACGAGTCACGAAGAATTGACAACCAGTTGCGAGGCCGTGCAGGCCGACAGGGCGACCCGGGTTCAAGCGTGTTCTTTCTTTCGCTGGAAGACGATTTGTTAAAGCGCTTTGGCGGGGAACGATTGCAGCGCATTGCCATGGCGTTTAAGATTGATGAAGCCACACCAATTCAACTCAAAGTGCTCACAAGGCAGATTTCCGCCGCTCAAAAGAAGATTGAAATTCAAAATTTCTCCGCTCGAAAAACAGTTTTGCAGTTTGACGATGTGATGAACGCACAGCGAAAAATCATATATGACGAGCGCAACAAAGTTCTTGACGGTTTGCCTGTGCACGACCAAATCATGGGCATGTTCCCAGAGATTATTTCAAACATAGTTCGTGAAAATTTGGATGAAGACAAGCCGTATTATGAATGGGATTTATCCAAAATCAACACCGATTTAGAGCGTGGCTGGTTTGAAAAGGGCAGCAATATTGTGGACGAAAAGTTTGTTGAAGATTGTGATGTGCAAGATGTGGAAGACAAACTTTTGGCATTAATTGGCAAGCGATATGCCGAGCGCATGGAAGAGGCAAAATCTTTTGACGTTAATTTTGAAGACGTGGAAAGATTGGTGCTGCTAAAAGTTGTGGATGCGCACTGGATGAACCATATTGACGACATGCAAATCATGAAAAATGAAATGTTCTCTCGCAGTTACGGCAATCAAGACCCTGTGCTTGCATACAAAAAAGAGGGATTTGATCTTTTTGAAGAGATGATTGAAAAAATCAGAAAAACCACCTGCCAAATCTTGCTTGTAAGTCATTTCCAAATGGAGCAACAGCCGCCTAAATTCCAAAAACCAACGTTTACGCCGATCGCCAGAAAAGAGGCTCTACCAGAGGAGAAAAAGGAAGAAAACAAAAAGCCTTTTGTGCAGAAGACAGTCGTCAACGAGTCACCAAAAATTGGCAGAAACGACCCTTGCCCATGCGGCAGCGGAAAGAAGTATAAGAATTGCTGCGGCAAATAATCATGGAGACAACCAATTTTTAAACGCGGGCACGATGCTGTCGCACCTAACCGCTAAAAATTGGTTTTCTCCATGAACCTCTTTCCGCCCCGCTGGGCTCGCCTCTGGACTCGCCTGGCGCTGGCAAGGGGTTCGCAAATTTTCATGAACAGGCGCAGCCTTTGCCTCATGAAAATTTGACTCCGAGATTTTATCAAAGCATATCTTTCTGCTTAGTCATATTTGATTGTTTAGAGTGGGGGGCAACCCAGAAAATTTCTGCGCTGTTTGCTTGTTTTCGGACTTTGTCCGAAAAGCTGCGCCCTGACGCTTGAAATTTTCTTCTTGCGGCCAGACGAAAATCGCGCTAACGCTGGCGATTTTGCCGCAACTTAAAGTGGATGTTTTTAATAGGCTCGCTGGGCTCGCCTCTGGACTCGCCTGGCGCATTAGACGAGAAAGGCGAACTTGCTTGCAAGGGTGAGCCTGCCGAAGTCGCATTCTCTCGCAGAGAGAATATGGGGTTCGCAAATTTTCATGAACAGGCGCAGCCTTTGCCTCATGAAAATTTGACTCCAAGATTAAAAAATGAGAAGGTTTATTGGGTTTAGAAGGATAAAAAAGAGTTGCAATAGCAACTCTTTATTTCACAATTTTAATATCTTTAATTTTTACAGGAATGCAATCACCATAATAATTGCCGTTTTTGTCTATTCCAGAAAAATCTACTTCTATGCAGTTTTCAACGATTTTGTCATTCATAACACATCCTTTGTCGCCTTTGTGAATGCCAAATTTAGCATATTTTTCGTCTTCAACCAAAAGTTCAACTATTTGATAGGCTGAAATTTGAGGAGTTGTTAAGAAATTTTTAGCGTTGTTTAAAACCTTCTCTTCAAATTTTAGAAATTCTTGATGTAATTGCTCGGGAAGTGTTTGGCTTTCGACAATCAAATCATTTTCATTGATGTTTACAATTGCGTAATCTTTCGTATCTAGATTATTAAAGAATAAAACATCAACGCCGTCTTGTATTTTAAACACAACGCCACGCATATCTTTTTGCAAATTGTTTTGTTTGTATGGCTTTTCATTCACCAATTTGACTATATCATATTTTTTCATTTGACCCATCCTCCAAAAGGTGTTGGAAAATCAAATTTATCACTGTGTTTCAAACACTCCCATTATATCAAATTCTCCTTTTAAAAAATTAAAAATCTAAATATAATTTTAAATTTTTTTAAAGTTTATCATCTAAAAAGGCAATGTTAAATGTTTAGTGCCAAAATTTATATTTCAAAAACACTTGCGCTGCAAAAATTTTTGTGTTATACTATGCCAGTCGATAAAAATCCTTGCTCAGCCTATGGGGTTGAGCCAAATTTGTCCAAAAGGAGGAAAATGTTATGCCTAAATATGAGTTGCTTTACATCATTGCACCTGACGTGAGCGAAGAAAAGAGGGAACAAATCATTGAAAAGTTTAAATCTCTCATTTCGTCAAAAGGCGGAAATATTGAAGGCGTTGAAAAGTGGGGTATGAAAAAACTTGCCTACCCAATCAATTTCAAAACCGAAGGCTTTTACGTGCTTGTTAAAGCGCAAATCCCAGCCACAGAAGTTGACGCCATCAGCAAACTTATGAACATAACCGATGGCATTATGCGTCATCAATTTATTAGAATTTAAGTAGGAGAAAATCATGAATAAAGTTATTTTAATCGGAAATCTTTCAAAAGACCCAGAACTTACAACCACCAATGGCGGAGTGTCAGTTTGCAGATTTACAATCGCCGTTCAAAGAAGATTTCAAAATGCCGAGGGCGAGAGAGATGCCGATTTCATCAACGTTGTGGTATGGCGTGCGCAAGCAGAAAACTGCCATAAATATTTGAAAAAAGGCTCCAAATGCGCAGTGGACGGAAGAATTCAAACCTCTTCTTACGAAGCGCAGGACGGAACTAGAAGATATGTAACAGAAGTTGTTGCAGACAATGTAGAATTTGTAGGAACGAGACAGAGAGAGGATGGAGATGCACCTGTGGCTGCAAAATCACAGCCGGCAAAACCAGTTGCAGACCTTGAACCTATCGATGACGACTCGCTTCCATTCTAAAAGGAGAGAAAAATGAGCGAAGTTAAAGTTGAAGAAAAACCAGCAAAGAAATTCCGCAAGCCATCTAAAAAGAAAGTTTGCGCATTCTGCGTTGCTGGCGAAAAAGAAATTGATTACAAAGATGTTGCTAAACTTAAAAAATTCATAACCGAGAAAGGAAAGATTTTGCCAAGAAGACAAACAGGCGTTTGCTCTCATCACCAAAGGAAACTTGCACTTGCAATTAAGCGTGCAAGAAACGTGGCACTTCTTCCATTTGTTGGGGACTAAGGAGGCACAAAATGAAAGAAAATATTCATCCAGATTATCATGAAGTAACCGTAACATGTGCATGTGGCAACACTTTTAAAACACGTTCAACTGTTAAAGGCGACAAACTCAGCGTGGACATTTGCAACAAATGCCACCCATTCTTCACTGGTAAGAAGAAGATCGTTGACGCCAGCGGAACAGTTGACAAGTTCAAGAAAAAATACGGTCTTGACTAGAAACAAAACTCCCAACGGGAGTTTTTTTGTTGTGTAAAACATAAATTTTTGTCAATAATTTGGGCATGAAATATTTTTTCTTTCCGTGTTCTATCGGGGTGCGCTGTCAAAATCAAAAGCGCTATGCGCTGGCGGTGATTGATGAGCGTGGCGCAAAAAGGCTGAGAAGCGGACGCACAAAAAATAAAATAATTTTATGGAATTTTCCAATTTTTAGAGGAATTTCTTACTTTTTTGCGTCAATTATTGCAATTTTGTGTGCTTTTTGGGATAGCGGTAAACTTTCGTCTCAACCTGTGCAAAGTGACGGACTGAGCGAAAAGATTGCAGGCAAACTCAACGTCAAAAAAGAAAGCGTTGTGATTTCGTTTTTAATGCTTTTAAGTTTGATTATTGCGCTTATCATTTTTGGCTACCTGCCAACCAAACTTTCTTTTGTTTTCATTGGCATGAGCATGAATTTCGCACTTCGCAACTTTTTGATAGCGCTCGTTAAGGTGACGTTATTTTTCCTTATACTTTTAATCTTGCGATTTATTCCTGCCATGCAAGATTTGTATAAATTTAACGGCGCATGCAACCAAGTTAGGTTAAGAGGCGGCAGCAGTCAAAAGGTGGGCAATTTGGACTATTACTCGCCATTAAATGCGCTGAATGTGATAGTTTTTACTTTTCTTTTGGCGATGTTTGTGATAACATGTGTGGGTGTAAGCATTGCCGCGCACTGGAATTTTTTAATCAATCTTGCGATCTTTTTGTTTTGCTGTGGCACGAGCTATGAAATATGCTGGCTGCTTGACAGAACGCCGATACTGAGAAAAGTTGGGCTGATTACAAATTTTTTTGTGTGTGCAAAACCAAGCGTAACTCATGATGAGGTTGCACGTGTGGCGTATAATGAGGCAGTGCTTTGCGTGGGAGATAAGATGGAAGAGGGCAAAGTTCCGTTTGCAAGTTTGCTTGCAGAGATGCAAACCGAACTTGAAAAGGCAGGGAAATATCAAAAAAGCGATGTGGAGTGGATTATTGCCACTGTTTTAGGCATGTCACGGGCGGAGGCAAAACTTGTGAAAAGCTTTACGCCAAAACAGGCTCGTGAGATTATCAAAGCCGCCACCATGCGCGCTTCTGGCAAGCCGCTTTCTGCCATCTTTGGATTTGTGGAGTTTTACGGGCTAAAATTTGACGTCAACAAAAAAGTGCTTGCGCCAAGAATGGAAACAGAAATTTTGGTGGAAGAGGTTTTAAAAGAGTTGCATGGCAAAAAAGGTGCGGAGGTTTTGGACTTAGGCACAGGAAGCGGAGCGATTGCAGTAACCATCGCAAAACTTTCGCAAGCAAAGGTTGCGGCGGTGGATGTTTCAAAAGGCGCTTTGCAAACTGCAAAAATTAACGCCGAGAAAAATGACGCAAAAGTGGAGTTTATTGAAAGCGACATGTTTGATAAACTTAAAAAGCGAAAGTTTGACATCATAGTTTCAAATCCGCCATATATTCGAACGCTGGATATATCTGGACTTGACGGTGAAGTTAAAAATTTTGATCCGACTCTTGCGCTGGACGGCGGCGAGGACGGGCTGAAATTTTACAGGATTATTGCCGAGCAAGCGCCTATGCATCTCAAAAATGGCGGCTGGCTGTTTTTGGAGATTGGCAAAGGGCAGTTTAAAGATGTTGAAAAATTGCTAAGTCAAGCGGGATTTGTTGACATCTCGTCAAAAAAAGATTATGCTAAAATTATTAGGGTGGTTAAGGCTAAATATGACAAACGCAAATGAAATTTTACAAAAGACATTGAAAATTAGGCAAAAAAGTGATGAATTATCAAATTTAATTTCATCACCTTCTGTTATTGCAGACAATAAAAAGTGGAGGGCGCTTGCAAAGGAACACGCCTCACTGCAAGATATAGTTCTTTCTTCTCAGCAACTTGAAAAGGCGCTTAATGATCTTGCGCAGTGCGAAAAAGACCGTGATGCCGAGCATGATCATGAATTAAAACACATGTTTGAAGAAGAGTGTGAAAGTTTGCAAAAAACAATAGAAGAACTTTGCGAGCAAATCAAGTTTTTGCTTTTGCCAAAGGATGAGAATGATGACGCCAATATCATTATGGAAATCCGTGCGGCGGCAGGCGGAGAAGAGAGCGCACTTTTTGCCACCGAACTTTTAAGAATGTATACGTATTACGCAGAAAAGCACCATTGGAAGATTGAAATTTCAGACATCAACGAAACTGAGCTTGGTGGAATAAAAGAAGTGACGTTTATCGTTCAAGGCAAGGGCGCATACAGCAGGCTTAAATATGAAGCGGGTGTGCACAGGGTGCAGCGTGTGCCTGAAACCGAGTCGCAGGGGCGCATTCACACTTCCACTGCCACTGTTGCAGTGTTGCCAGAAGTTGAAGAAGTTGATTTTGAAATTTTGGACAGCGACTTGAGGGTGGATACATATCGTGCAAGCGGTGCTGGTGGCCAGCATATCAACAAAACCGACAGTGCGATAAGGCTTACACACCTTCCAACAGGCATAGTGGTTACATGTCAGGACGAGCGCAGCCAAATCAAAAATCGTGAAAAAGCGATGCGTATTTTGCAAAGTAAACTTTACGAACTTTATCAGTCGCAGAAAGAGAAGGAGTTTAAAGACAGCCGCCGTGCGCAGGTTGGCACTGGAGACAGAAGCGAAAGGGTGCGCACTTATAACTATCCGCAAGGCAGAGTAACCGATCACCGTGTAAACGTTTCATCTTACGATTTGGAAGGCGTGTTAAACGGTGATATTGACATTTTTATTGATGCGCTGATTTTGCAAGATAGAACGCAAAAATTGCAAGAAAGCGAATAAAAAAGTGGAAAAAATCCACTTTTTTTACATTTTTTTAAATATTTTTTTATATTTTTAAATTTCTTTTTTTATTTTTCTTTCAACGCTTTTAACATATTGTTTTGTGAAGAAGGCAAATGTTTTTCTGCCCAGAACTTTATACAACCCTCTTAAAAACTTTTCACGTGTTTTCAATTTTTTTGAAAACCACGATGCGTCAAAATAATGAATTGCAACCGTGTTGTCAGTTTTTGTCATCGTTTTTGTGGTGTAGTTGATTGGGCAAAAATAGTCACTGCTCAGCACCGTTACGCTAGGGCTTTTATCGTTGCCCTTTTCATACAATTTTTGAGTTTGATTTTTAAGCTTTAAGCTGTAGTGTTTTTTCAGCACGCATGTCCAAAGCGGAGTGGATGGCGTTAAATCCAGTTTTCCGTTCTTTTTAATAAAAGGGTGGGTTAAATAAAAGTCGCACATTCTTTTTAAAAACGGATGCCCTGGCACTGAGCCAAGCACAGCGGTTTCAACATAGACATCGTTTTCAAATGAAATTAAGAAATCTTGATCTAGCAGTTCATCAAAAGATTTTGTAAGTTCAACGTCTGTGTCGAGATATATTCCGCCGTAGTCATAAAGCACTTTTGCACGGATATAGTCAGGCACGAATCCCCATTTTTTCTTTGAATATGCCTCAGTTGAAAAACGGCTGGCTGAAAAATCAAAGTTGCTTTCATTCCATTCTTTTATTTCGTAGTCAGGACAATACTTTTTCCAACTTTCTAAGCATTTATAAAACAAATCGGGCTTTTTGTTTCCGCCCAGCCAAACGTAGTGTATTATTTTAGGAATCATATTGCCTCCACCTTCACGGTAATTTTTGCCACAACTTGCGGATGAAGTTTTATGCTGATGCTATAACTTCCAACTTCTTTAAGCGCAGAGCAGTCGATCTTTTTCTTGTCTATTTGAAAGCCGAGGCTTGCAAGCCTTTCGCTTATCTCTTTGCTGGTTATTGAGCCAAAGCTTTTGCCATTTTCGCCGCATTTGATTTCAAAGCCAAGCGTCAACTTATCCAACTTTTGCTTTACGTCTTTGGCGGCTTGCAAAGCCTGCTGAGCATGATATTGCTCAGCCGAAATGCGCTGATTGTTGATTGACAGTGCGCTGTTGTCGGCAAGGCGAGCTAAACCATTTTTAAGCAAAAAGTTTTGCCCATAGCCGTTTGCAACCTCTTTTATTTCGCCCTTTTTGCCGCAGCCTTTAACATCTTTTAATAATAAAACTTTCATGTTTACCTCTTAAATAAAATTTTAACTATAATTTGGTTAAAAGTCAAACAAATTGTAAAAACTATTTGTCAGGAGAAAAACATGGATATAAGATGCAGAAGGCTTGATTGCAAATTTAACGACCGCTACACCTGCAAGGCAAAAAGTTTGGATATTTCAAAAAACGCCGTGTGTAAGATGTATCAAAAAGACGCTTCAAAACCGCCTGTTGAAAAAGGCGTCAGCATTTTTGAGCGCACACCTCAATTTGCCCCGCAACGAGATTCCAAAACCATGACAATACGCTGCCAAGCAAATTGTTTGTTAAATCATGACGGCGTATGCGTGGCAAACGGCATAACTGTTAATGACTATCGTGGCAGGGCGTATTGCCAAACTTTCATCAAAAAGTAATTTCGCAATTTTCTTGCAATAATTAAGCAAATATAGTATAATTTGCTTAGGTGAAACATGGCAGAAACACGACCGAAAAAAATTACGCTTAAAGTTTTTGGCAGCGAGGAAGTTTTGCAAGAGCCTGCGCTGATGGAATATTATCGCTTGCGTCAGGTGGACGATATTTATATGTTCAAATTGCTTGGCGATTTCACATCAGAGGGCAAGTATGTTATTTCTGAAGATGTCAAAAAAACGTTAATAAAAGTTAAAAAACTGATAAGCGAAGTGTCTAATAATGGCTACGTTGGTTTAAGCGAACTGAAAAACATCACCCTCAATTTTAAAACCAAATATTGGCAGGGCGAAGATGGCCAAGGCGTGGCAAACTTGTATTTGATAGAGCGATTAGACAGCGAGGGAATCACTTCATTCATTGCACAATATGTAAGCGAATATAGCGATGATTTTAAAGAAAAAGTTAAAAAAGCGTTTAATTTGTTTAATGAAATTGATGAATTTGAGGATGAGTATTCTCAAAAAATTGAGGAGTTTATTCAAATTCAGCAAGCAAAAAAAGCAGAACGTGACTATGTGGTGGAAATCCAGTCAGAAATTTACATTAAAGAAGTTATGCGAATGCTGCAAGAGGGCGGCGAGCAAAGCCACAAGCTTTTAGACGAATTTAGCAAAATTTATGAAGTAAAAATTAAACAGCCAAACAAAGCGGGCGTGTTTACTTCGCTTAGAAAAGACCTTGACACATTGATCATTAAATTTGGCGGATTTAATGCGTTCGTAAATGAAAACCCAGCATTTTTAAAAGTTTCTCAATCTTTCACAAAGCCTGTGAAGAGATTTGACATCATCTCACAAAAGTTGGATGCTGCTCAAGCGCCAAAACCGATTTCTAAGCCAAGCATAAGTTCAAAAGGTGGGAAAAGTGCGGGCAGTAAAAGTTCGTTTGTTATTCCAAAAGCAAAAGGCAAAGCGCCGGATTACAAACCGGCTGTAAAGAGGCTGGGTAAAGAAGGCAAAAAAAATAAAGGCCCGTTAAAGATAGGCTTGCCAAAATCAAAAGAACAAGCAGCTTTAAAAGAGCCAGAAAAAAAGGCGCAGCCAGCGGTGAGCAGACCAGCCGCAGCCCGTCCAACTGTGACTCAGCCAACCACACCGCAGCAAAACGTGCAAAAGGACATGCTGTTGGTTCAAGAATTGTTGGTTGAGTGGGAACAAATACAACGCCAAGAGCAAAATATGAAAAAAGCAAACATTGCGGATGCTTTGGCGGCGCATACAAATTTTACAAATGCTAATGAAGCGTTAAGAGAAGAAGAAGCGATAAGAATTGAAAGCAATACAAGAAGTTTTGAGGTGGAAAGATCGATGTAAAAAAAAGAAGGAGAAATCCTTCTTTTTTAAAGTTGAAGCGGTTGTATGTTTAAAGGCTTAAACACCTGTTGCATTGCGGCGTTGACCTGTCTTGCAAGCAGTGTATCGTCTTTGGCGTTTTTGTTCAAAGCCATTTTGCCGTCAGGAGTTTTTACCGTCACTGTGTTTATAAAAGAAACCAAATCAAAGCAAGGCAGAGAGTTGAGCGAATTGTAATATGCCGAGTATTTTGAGCGATCAACGTCAAAATTTGCTTTAATTGCTTGAAAACATTGATAGTCAGCTGCGCCTTTATTTAAATTATCCACAAACAATTTTAAAAAATCTTGGCATAATTTTATTTGATCGTTTCCATCTGGATCTTCTTTCAAAAATGTATCAATTGCAGGTGGAAAGGCTTCTTTTTCCCAGTAAGCTGACATTCCTATAAAAACCATTAATTGGCAATATTTGTCTACTCGAACCGCTGTTCGTTTAACAAAAGGTTGCGATGTGCGTTCTTCCATATACCTTCTCCTTTTACAACTAACAAAATTATATCACATAAATTTTATTTTGTAAATACCCTTTGTATAACTTTTTTTATTTACGCTCAAACTAATTTTATGAGCAAAAGTATTGGGAAAGGGACAATAATTTTAATTTTAAGCGGGCTTATTTGCAAACTTTTGGGCGCTTTTTTTAGGTTGCCTCTGACCTCCATTTTGGGAATTGAGGGGATTGGTGTGTTTCAAATGGTTATGTCAATTTATTCTTTCGCCCTTGTCTTAACAAGCGGAGGTGTGGCAACGGCGCTTTCAAAATTTGTTTCACAGGCAAGAGCAAGGGGCGATTTGGCAAAAATTAAGTCGCTTGTCAAGGTTGCACTTCTTTACAGCTTAATATTTGGATTTTTGGGCGGATTGCTATTGTTTGTTTTTGCAACAAAGATTGCTGCTTTTCAGGGCGCGCTTTCTGCTGCACTTTCTTACAGGTTGATGGTTTTGCTTATTCCTTTTGGCGGGGTTATTGCGGCGATGCGAGGCGTCTTTCAAGGTTACGAAAATATGACGCCAACTGCTATCAGCCAAATTTTGGAACAGGTGTTTAAGTTCGCTTTGGGGCTTGGGATAAGTTTTGTGCTTGGCAAAAAGGGATTGGAGGCAGGTGTGTTTGGCGCTTTTTTAGGGGTAACGGCAGGCGAACTCGCAGCGATAATCTTTCTTTCAATCAGCATGCATTTTAAAGCTAAACTAGTTGGCGAAAAAGTCAACCACATAGCCTTTCCATTTTTTAAAGCGGCGCTTCCGCTTTCTTTTGGTGCAGCGGTGCTGCCATTTGTGGCGGCTGTTGACAGTTTGATTGTCGTTTCTCGTCTTTCAAAAGCGGGTTTTTCTGCACAGATAGCAACGCAGTTGTTCGGCTTGCAAACAGGCGTTGTCGGCGCAATTTTAAACTTTCCGCTGATCATTTCAACCTCCATTTCTGTGGCAATGTTGCCAACAATTTCATATATGGAGGCGCAACTTTCGCAAGACGGCAACAAGGCCGTCGCCAAAGCGCTAAAAATCATGTGGCTGGTGCTTTTGCCAATAGTTTTTGGGCTTTGCAGCATTTGCAGACCGCTTTACGGTTTGGTTTATCCTTCGCTTGATGCCGCTATGTTAGACTATGCAGTGCAGCTGACATACTTGGGTTCTGCCTCGGTGATTATTTCTGCGCTCATGCAATTTTTTATAGCGCTTTTGCAAGCAAAAGGCAAGTTTGGTTACTGTATGAGCGCCTATATTTTAGGCGGTTTGTTGAAAATTGTTTGCGTGTATGTGCTTTGTGCACTTCCTGCGGTGAATATATATGGAGTTGTCGTTGGCAATATTGCTCTTTCTGGCACTGTTTGCATAATGGCGCTGATAAAAAACAAGAAAAAAATATCGATTGGGTTTTTCGACCTATCGCTTCCTCTTCTATCTTCGATTGCAATGACGATGGCGATAGCCTATTTTCTATCCAGCGTTTCACTCTCTTTAATTTTGCAAATAGTTTTTAGCGTGTTGATAGGTGCATGCATCTATGCTTTTTTAACATATCCAATTTTAGCGGAGTCGCTTGGCGAAATTTTAAACAAATTTAAAAGCAAACAAAATAACACAAGCAATCTTGAATAACGCTTTGTTGATTTGCTAAATTTTGATAAAATACATTTGTGGAAAAGATTGACACAAAGTTTTTGCTCGCTCCAATGGCGGGGTATAGCGATGTGGGGTTTAGGCAGGTTTGCAGCGATTGCGGTGCAGATCTTTGTTTCAGTGAAATGCTCTCTTCGCAGGCAATGAAGTATGACAGTGCCAAAACCAAAGATATGGCAGTGCGTGGTGAAAACGAAAAACATGTGTTTGCTCAAATTTTTGGAAAGGATGCGGCGGTTATGGCTGAGGCAGTGAAAAATCCGTTGCTAGAAAAATTTGACGGCATTGATATAAACATGGGCTGCCCAGCACCAAAGGTTGTCAAGAATGGAGAAGGCTCGGCGCTTTTAAAAGACTTGCCGAATGCAGCAAAAATTATTGCCGAATGCAGAAAAGCGACAAGCAAGCCGCTTTCGGTTAAAGTCAGGATTGGATTTGATAGTCCAAATGTGGCTGAAATTGCCAAAATATGTCAAGAAAATGGGGCAGATTTTATCACAGTGCATGGCAGAACCACCAAACAGATGTTTTCAGGCAGGGTGGACTACGATAGCATTGCGCTTGCAAAGCAAAGCGTAAAAATTCCCGTCTTTGGAAATGGCGATGTAACGGACGAGGCTTCGTGCAGGCGCATGTTACAAACGGGTGTTGATGGTGTTATGATTGGCAGAGGCGCTGTGGGCAGTCCGTGGATATTTAGCCAGTTAAAATTTGCAAGCAAGGCGGATGAGTGGAAATGCATCTGTTCTCACGTTGAAATTTTGCGAAAATATTATGCTGACAAGTGGCTGACGCTTTATCTTCGCAAGCACTTTTTATCTTATGCTGCAAAACTTGGCATGCCAACTCGTTTAAAACAAAACTTTGCGCTTATGACAAACATTGACGAAAGTTTAAAAATCTTTCAAAGATTTATCAATCATTTTGAAATGTGAAAGAAATAGAGTATATTATTTATAGGAGGCTTTTGTGAAGAGAAGCATCAGAGATTTAGTTAATATTGAAGGTAAAAAAATTTTGCTGAGGGCAGATTTTAACTTGCCAATGGACAAGGTGGGCAGATTTACTGACACCACACGTCTTACAAACGAACTGCCAACTATTAAATATTTGGTAGAGCGTGGCGCAAGAGTGATTATTTGTTCGCATTTGGGCAGACCAAAGGGGTTTGACTTCCGTCTTTCGCTTTGGCCAGTTTCGCTTATGCTTATGAAATATTTCCCTGGCAAAGTGCAGTTTGCTCATAAGGTTGTAGGAGATGAGGTTTTAGAGCAGGCCAACAGCCTTTCAAACGGCTCTATCTTACTGCTTGAAAATGTCAGGTTTTATAAAGAAGAGACCGAAAACGATCCTAATTTTGCAAAACAACTCGCTTCGCTGGCAGACATCTATGTCAACGACGCTTTTGGTTGCGCACATAGAAGGCATGCTTCTACTTACGGCGTGGCAAGGTTGTTGCCAAATGCGATAGGCTTTTTGGTGGAGAACGAAATCAATCTTATAACCAACGCACTTGCAAATCCACAACAACCATTTGTGGCAATTTTTGGAGGCGCCAAGGTAGAAGACAAAATCAAAGCAATAACAAATATATTAAAAACTGCTGACAGCGTGCTGATTGGTGGAGCAATGGCATACTCCTTTTTAATGGCGCAAGGGCAAACGATTGGAAGAAGTTTTTCTAATCTAGACAGCGTCAAAGTTGCTGAAGAAATTTTGCAGGAGGCCAACAGACTTGGCAAAAAAGTTTTGCTGCCTGTTGATCATGTTGCATATAATTTTAACGATAAAAAACAAAGGCCGTTTACCACAGATATACTTACTGGCGACATGGTGGGCAGCGATATAGGCCCTAAAACAATCAAAATGTTTGAAAAGGAAATTGACGGAGCTAAGCAGGTGATCTGGAATGGGCCGCTTGGCAAATATGAAGATGACAAATTTAAAAAAGGCACGTTTGAAATTGCCAAAGCGATTGGGCACAGCAAAGCCTATTCCATAGTTGGTGGTGGAGACAGCGTGAGTGCGGTTAAACAAGCGCATTGCCTTAACTTGATAAACCATGTTTCAACTGGCGGAGGAGCGACACTTAAACTTTTGGAAGGTGGTACGCTTGCGGGAATAGAAGTTATTCAGGAGAAATATATATGAAAAAACTGATAGTTGCAAATTTTAAAATGAATCAGCAGCCTAGTGATGTTAAAAACTACTTTATTAAGTTTGTTTCACTTTTCACTGGCGTGCGTGCGGATGTTGTGATTTGCCCGGCGTATCTTGACATTCCTTTGGCGAAGTTTTTAACAAATCAAAGCCCTGTCAAAATTGGTGCTCAAAATGTCAGCGATGAAGAAGAGGGCGCTTTTACGGGCGAGGTTAGCGCAAAGATGCTTAAAGCGCAAGGCGTGGAATATGTGCTGATTGGGCATAGCGACAGACGCATCAAGTTTAAAGAGAGTGACAAGCTTATCAACAAAAAAATCAAAACAGCGCTTAAAAACGGTTTAAAATGCATCGTTTGTGTAGGAGAAACGCTTGCAGATAGAAATACTGAGCGCACCTATGAAGTCATCCGCAAACAGCTTGATGAAGACTTGCGAGGGCTTTATGAAAATGAGCTTGAAAGTGTGATTATCGCATATGAACCTATTTGGGCGATTGGAACGGGCAACAACGCATCAGTTAAAGATGTGGAAAATGCCGCAAAAGTGATAAGAAGGGCGATCAATGAAAACTTTTCTGAAAAGGCAAGCCGTGACATTCAGGTTTTGTATGGAGGAAGTTTGAACGAAAAAAATTATGCTCCGCTTTTAAGTTGCACGGGAATTGATGGCGGATTGTTTGGCGGGCTTTCGCTTAACGTGAATGCGCTTTTAAATATCGCTAATTCTATAAAGTAGACAAAAGAAAGGAAACATTGTATAATATGGCTATGGAAGAGATGCATCTTGCTTTATACAGAAAATACAGACCAAGAATTTTTGAAGATGTGGTTGGACAAGAGCACATCACAAAAACTCTTGCAAACCAGATTTTATCTGGCAAGATTTCTCACGCCTATCTTTTTACGGGCTCACGTGGCACAGGGAAAACCAGTGTCGCAAAAATATTTGCCAAAGCCGTCAACTGCCAAAACAACACCACAGGTTCGCCTTGTGGCGAATGCGAGGTTTGCAAAAGGCTTAGCAGTGAAAACGACATAAATATTGTCGAAATTGACGCTGCTTCCAACAACCGTGTTGACGATATTCGTGAGCTTAGAGAAAAAGTTAAGTTTGCGCCGATCGGGGCAAAATATAAAGTTTACATCATCGATGAAGTGCACATGCTTTCAGACAGTGCGTTCAACGCATTGCTTAAAACTTTGGAAGAGCCGCCAAAGTATGTGATTTTCATTTTGGCAACCACCGAAGTGCATAAGTTGCCAGCAACCATTCTTTCACGATGCTCAAGATTTGATTTTAGGTTGCTTTCAATAGACGATTTATGCAAAGTGCTTGACAAAGTTTTTAAAGAAGAGGGCATTGAGGCGCAGAAGGAGGCGATGAAGTTGATTGCCGCAAGCGGAGAAGGAAGCGTGCGTGACACTTTGTCGATTGCAGACAGCATAAATGCTTACGCTGGTGGAAAGATTACAAAGGATGTCGTGTTGAAAGTGCTTGGCACAACCGATCATGATTTGCTGATTTCTTTTTTTGATAAGATTATTGACAAAGATATTGGCGGAATGTTGCAGCTTGTAAACACGATAGACTCTTCGGGCAAAAATCTTGCAGTTTTTGCAAAAGATTTGGCAAAGCATGCACGAGACTTGTTGGTTTGTAAAACGTGCGAAAATCCACAAGAAATTTTAAACTTTTCGGATGAAGTTTTGCAAAAATATTTTGAGCAAGCACAAAAAATTTCGGACAAGCAGCTTATTTTGTATATGCAAAATTTTGCAACGTGCGAAAGCGAACTTAGATATGCTCTTTCCACAAGGCTGCTGGTTGAAAGCGTGGCGCTTGCTTGTATAAATGGCGAGGATACAAAAAAAAACTAATTAAAAAGCCTGTTGCAAATGTTGGAATCAAAGATGTTTGGGGCAAGGTGGTGCTGTTTTTAAAAGAGCATAGGCACGTGGCGCTGCATGTGGCGTGCGGCGACATTACCGACATAGATATTAAAGACGGCGTTTTGCAGATCATCACTCCTGATAAAACGGTTATGTCTCTTTTGCAAGAAGGCAAGCGTGAAATTGAGAGGGCACTAAGTTGGCAAGGGCTTGAACTTGGTGTTGACATCAAAGAAAAAGAAATTTTGCCAAGCACAGCGCAGCAGGACGAAGAGGTGCTTATCAAAATGTTTGGCAACAAAGTTAAAATTATAAAATAACGGAGGTTAATATGGGATACGGTTTTGGCGGTTTTGGCGGAGGCAATATGCAACAACTCATGCGCCAAGCTCAAAAAATGCAGCAAGAGATGCAAAGAGCGAGAGAGGAGCTTGACGCTAAGGAGTTTTCCAGCGTTGTCGGCGGAGGCATGGTGGAGATCACTATGCTTGGCGACAAAACCCTTAAACAAATTAAGATTAAAAAAGAAGTTGTCGATCCAGATGACGTTGAAATGCTGGAAGATTTGATTGTCTCAGCATTCAATGATGTTATGGCTAAAATTGATATTGAGGAAAAGCAAACAATTCCTCAAATTCCAGGAATGTAAAAATGGCTAAATTTGACGAACCGATTGAAAGACTAATCGAATATTTTAGAAGCCTTCCAGGTGTGGGGTATAAAACCGCTCAGCGCTATGCTTATTCAATAATTGAAGGCAGCAGCGAGCGTGCCGAAAATTTTGCCGAGGCTTTAAAGGACGTTAAAAACAAAATTGGGCTTTGCCAAAAGTGCGGAAACTATACAGATAAAGACGTTTGCGACATTTGCCAAAGCCGAAGTGGAAAAACCATTTGCGTTGTTAAAGAGCCAAAAGATATTCTTTCTATGGAAAAAATCAAAAGTTTTGATGGTGTGTATCACGTGCTTTTTGGGCTTATCAGTCCGCTTGAAAACAAAGGCCCAAACGACATCCACATCAAGCAGCTTTTGCAACGCATCAATCAGCTTGGCACTGAGGAAGTCATCATGGCAACTCCACCAGATGTTGAAGGCGATGCCACTGCAATGTATGTGGCAAAAATATTAAAACCTATGGGCATTAAAGTTACCAGGCTGGCACAAGGAATCTCCACTGGCAGCGATTTAGAATACGCCGATGAAATCACACTTTCAAAGGCGATGGAAGGAAGAGTTGAAATTTGATTAGAAGCGAAATTCAAAAACTTTTATGCGAAGCGGCAAAAACGCAAAATATTGATGAAAATTTTTGCGTATCTTTTTCTGCAATGCCAAATTTATGTGATTTTCAATGCAACTCTTGCTTTGCAGTTGCCAAAAAACTTGGCAAAAATCCGTATGATTTAGCTTGCCAAATTGTTGAAGCAATCCCTCAAAATCAATTTTTTACCTTTTCGGTGGCTCGCCCAGCGTTTATTAACATAACCCTTACAAACCAAGGGTTAAAGCATATGTCGCAGGTTTTGCTTTCTCAGCAATTCAATTTGGGAGGCGGCAAAAAAATCTTTTTAGATTACGGCGGGCCAAACATTGGCAAGGCTATGCATATTGGGCACATGCGCTCGTTTAACATTGGCGAGGCCTTTAAAAGGCTTTATCGAAAACTTGGCTTTGAAACCGTAAGCGACATTTTTCTCGGCGATTGGGGCATGCCTATGGGGCTTATCATGGCAATGCTTGAAAAGCAAGGTGTGTTTGGCGACTATTACTCTGGCAAAAAGCAGCTTACCATTGAAGTGATGAACACAGCATATCCGCAGGCAAGCCAACTTAAAATGCAAGATGAAAAGTTTAAGCAGCGCGCAGAGCAAATCACACTATTTTTCCAGCAAAAGCAGCAGCCTTATTATGATTTTTGGAAGAAGCTTAGGGATGTTTCGGTTGCAGAAATTAAAAAAGTTTGCCGTCTTTTGAATGTCGATTTTGATTTATGGAACGGCGAAAGCAATGCAAGCGAATATGTTTCAACCATATTGAAAATTTTTGAAGAGAAAAAACTTTCTCGCATAAGCGAAGGTGCGCTTGTGGTGGATGTTGCCGAAGAAGGCGAACAAATTCCAATTCCAAAAAAGTCGCCTGACGAAGTGCAGAGATATGAAAATCCAATGCCGCCGCTGATGCTTAAAAAGTCAAATGGCGGCGATAAATATGAAACCAGCGACATTGCAACGATATATTATAGAAACAAGTTTTATCATCCTGACATCATTCATTATTTCACCGATGCAAGGCAAAATCAAAGGTTTATTCAAATTTTCAGGGCGTGCAAAAAGTCGGGCATTTCGCCGCAAGAGCAACTTTTGTTGCACACAGGCTTTGGCACGATAAACGGCAAGGACGGCAAGGCGCTTAAAACTCGTGACGGCGGCAACATGCAGTTAAGCGACCTTTTGAATATGCTTTACGAAAAAGCCGAACAAAAACTTGTTGAAAACGGCACTGAGCATGATGATGACTTAAAGCGCAAGATTGGCAACGCCGCATTAAAGTTTGCCGATCTATCCAACAGTGTTGAAAAAGACTATAACTTTGATGTTGACAGAGTGCTGTCGTTTGATGGCAAAACAGGGCCATACATTCAATACACAGCATGCAGGATTAAATCAATTTTATCAAAAGCACCAAAGTTTGAAAATAATTTCAATTTCTCGGCGCAGCATAAAGAAATGCTTATCTCGCTAAACCGTTTGGCCTCGTCTTATCGCATATGTTTTGAAAACAAAAGTCTAAACGATCTTTGCGGAAGTTTGTATGATCTTGCAAGTGCGTTTTCAAGTTTTTACAACTCTTGCCACATTTTGTCAGAACAAGATAAAAGCCTTCAAAGTGCACACTTAACTTTGCTTAAAATCGTGTTGAAATTTATCGAAGAAGCGTGCGATATTTTGGCAATCGAAGTGCCCGATAAAATGTGATAACGCTTTAAAATAAAGGTGAAAAAATATATTAAAAATTTTTTAAAAAACTATTTACATTTTAAAATTTTTGTGATATATTAAGGCTGTTAGTAAGGAGGTTGAAATGCCAATAATTAAAAATAGGACAACAGTTTGTGGGCGTACTTGCAGGGCTATTGGTGCAAATTTGCCGCCAGAAACAGAAAAAGAAGTTTCTTTTGAAAATAAAAAAGTTAAAGAGATAGACGGCAGAAGTTTATAATTTATCAAAATTGCAGGCGAAAGCCTGTTTTTTTATGCAATTTGTTTGGTAAAAGTAAAAAATAATGATAAAATGATAATGGAGAATGTTATGCAGCAGTTTATATACCCAGCAATTTTTTATCAAGATGACAATCAAACAAAAGTTTATTTTCCAGACTTAGACATCTCAACCTCTGGCGAAAATTTTGAAGATGCCTTTTTGTTTGCAAAAGATTTGTTGAGGGTTTATTTTTTGTATGTTGCAACAAACGACCTTGATTTTAACTTGCCAAGCGATTTTGAAACTGTCAGCAAAAAGTGCAGCCAAAACCAAACGCCAATTTTAATTGATGCAATCATAACGCCAGTCGATCTTAAAAACTTTAAAAAATCTTCAAAATAGGCTTGCTTTTCTCTTGACAAAAAAAAATATATTTGTTAAAATACACTAACACTTCCAAATCGGGGTGTTAGTTTTTTGTTAGGAGATAAAAATATGGCAGCACCAAAACGTAAAGACATAACTCTTGCATGCACTGAATGCCAAGAGAGAAATTATGCTACTTCTAAAAACAGCACCGCAAATCCGGAAAGAATTGAAATTAAAAAATTCTGCCCAAGATGCGGAAAAAGAACTGTTCATAAAGAAACAAAATAAAGTCAGGGAGGAGAAATGTCCAAGAAAAATAAAAACTTAGAAAAGCAAGTTTTAGTTTCTCAAACCGAAGAAAAAGATCAAGATGACGCTGTTAAGCAAAGCAGCGAATCTGTTGTGCCTGCAAAAGAAGAAAAAAAAGCAGCCAAAGAAGACAAAAACGCTAAAAACAAAAAAGAAAAAAAGCCTAAGGAAAAAAAGTTTAGGCGTAAAGTGCGTGAAACAGTAAGCGAACTTAAAAAAGTTTCTTGGCCAAGCTTTGGCGAAGTTTGCAAAAAAACAGGCATCGTTCTTTCAGTTGTTGTGATTTTTGGTATTGTTTTGTTTGGTTTGGATGTTGGGCTTTACTACCTATTTGGACTTTTAACTTGAAAGGAGTAGAACATGGAGAATAACAAAGACGAAGTTATTGAAGAAAAAGTGCTAAGCGAAAACTCACAATCACAAGAAAAAGAGCAGGCACAGCCAGAGCAGATCATAACGCATGAAGCGGTGGCATCTTCAAATCAACCAAGATGGTATGCTCTTCACACTTTTTCGGGATATGAAAATGTTGCCAAAGAGAATTTGGAAACCGTAATTACAAAATTTGGTTTGCAAGACAGAATATTTGACATCATCATTCCAATGGAAAGCGTGGTGGAAGAGAAAAACGGCAAGAAAAAACTTGTTGAAAGAAAAAGCATGCCATGCTATATCTTTGTAAAAATGATTTACGGAGATGACTTGTGGCACAATGTGACCAGAACAAGAGGCATCACAGGCTTTGTAGGGCCAAACGGACGACCTCTTCCGCTCACTGAAGAAGAAGTGCGCAAAAACAAACTTGAAAAAATCAAGGTTGAGGTTGACCTAAAAGTTGGCGATAAAGTTGAAGTCATCGATGGCCCACTTGAAGGCACAATCGGCACAGTTCAATCTGTGAATCCTGAAACCAGCATTGCAACTGTTATTGTTGAAATGTTTGGCAGAGAAGCGCCTGTGGAACTTGACTACACACAGATGCGCAGAATTGACGCATAAAAATGGTATTTTGCAAGAAATTGCTTAATATACGAGTGTAAACTCGGCAAAATCGTGGGAGAGTGGAACTGCACCACTCAAATTTCACCACAATAAGGAGGATAAAATGGCAGTAAAAAAAATTGGGGCAGTTGTTAAACTTCAACTCCCAGCAGGTAAAGCCACACCGGGACCTCCAGTAGGCTCATCACTTGGCCCACATGGAATCAACATTGCGGCATTTACCAAAGAATTCAACGATAAGACTGCATCTCAGGCAGGGCTTATCATACCTGTGGTAATCACAATCTACCAAGACAGGTCTTTTAGCTTCGTGCTTAAAACTCCACCAGCAGCCGTTTTAATTAAAAAGGCTATCGGGTTGGATAAAGGCTCGGCAAAACCAAACAAAACAAAAGTCGGATCAATCACCAAAGCTCAAGTCAGAGAGATTGCAGAACTTAAAATGCCAGATCTCAATGCAGGCAGCATCGAAGCAGCTATGAGCAGGATTGAAGGTGCAGCTCGCAGCATGGGCGTTACTGTAACTGAGTAAGGAGGAAAAGTATGAAAAAAGGCAAAAGAATGCAAGCAGCCCTTTCCAGTTATGATAAAGCTCAGGCTTATCCAGTAAGCGAAGCTTTTGATAAAATGCTTGAAACTGCAAAGGCAAAATTTGATGAAACAGTTGAACTTCATGTAAGACTTGGCGTTGATGGAAGAAACGCAGATCAACAAGTGCGTGGCGTGGTTGTTCTTCCTCACGGAACAGGCAAAAAAGTTAAAGTGCTTGTAATTGCAAAAGGCGACAAGGCAGATGATGCTGTTAAAGCGGGAGCAGACTATGTTGGCGCAGAAGAAATCGTTGCAAAAATCCAAGGCGGATGGCTTGACTTTGACGTGTGCATCACCACACCTGACATGATGGGTGTTGTGGGCAGAGTTGCAAGAGTGCTTGGCCCTAAAGGTTTGATGCCAAACCCAAAAAGCGGCACTGTTACAATGGATGTTAAAAAAGCAATCAACGATGTTAAAGCTGGTAAAGTTGAATATAGGCTTGACAAAACAAACAATGTTCACGTAATTTTGGGCAAAGTAAGCTTTGGCAAAGATAAACTTATGGCAAACTACACAACAGTTATCGAAGCACTTCAAAAAGCAAAACCAGCAGCAGCAAAAGGACAATATTTCAAAAATATTTCAATCTGTTCAAGCATGGGTCCAGGCGTAAAAGTTGTAACTTTGGGATAAAAAACTATTAAAAAACACCGAAAAGTCGGTGTTTTTTTATTTTATCCGCAGTCTTATACAAAAAATTTTTATTAACCATGTCATGCACTTAAAAAGCACGCCACTTGTCCACATATTTTTAAAAACCAAACGAAGGTGAAAACAAAAAATATAAACATATTTTTGTGATAAAAAGCACCCCCAAAAAAAACACTTAAACGTGTTTGTTTAAGTGTTTTTTATTTTTATTTAACCTTAATTCTCTTTCGAGTTTTGATGATTATAATCACAACAGCTATTGCCACAATTCCGCCAACAACGATTGCGGCGATTGCCCAAGCGTTGAGCGGTTCGGTTTTTATCACCTTGTAACTGTATAACAAGTTGCCACTCATGGATTTTACTGTTATGTAGTGCGTTCCTGAGGTGGTGATTTGTTTGGTGACTAGTCCAAGGTTTGTGATTGTGTCGGCACTGATGTGATAAACTGAATCGTAGATATACACGTTACATTCGCCCACTGCTTCAAAAACTCTTTCTGCGTTGAATGAAACGGTGATGTTTTTTGAAGTTGAAGTGCCCTCAGTTTCCGAAACGTCAATTGGCACACTGCTTGTGTTAATCCAATATGTAAACGAAAACTCGGTAGGAGTGGTGTAGTCATCTCTGTTTAAAGTTTTGTTTGTGGCGATTGTGATTGTGTATTTGCCTTCGCCAGTTGCTGCGTCATGGAAAGAGGTGACTATGTTTTTAAGATATTCAACACCGTCAACGACAACAGTTTGGTTGTTTGCTTTTAGCGCATCTGGCACTTTGCCGTCAGCAGTTTTCGAGATGTCGCCTAGGTTATCCTTGATAATTGACTTGATGTAGTATCCATCGTAAGGTGCAAATTCAAGTGAATATCTAGATTCGTTTGGATTGACTATTGTAAAGCAGTAGTCTTCTTCACGAAGTTCAATGCCGCTGCTTGCCGTTGCAGAGAAATGCACTTCGTAATATCCCGGTTGTGTGAATGTGAACGCTGATGTTTGTGCGTCATATTCAAAGTCTTCATAATCAGCGCCGTTTCTTGTAACTGAGATCATTGCCCTGCCGCTTCCAGTAGATTGAGCCGTGTAGTATTCGTTAGGGTTAATCAAAGTTAGCGTTACGCTGTTGTTGAAAACACCTTTTTGGATAGGGTCTGTGGTTTGTTGAACACCATTTGCATCAGTGAAAGTCATTGAGTAAGATACGTCTTTGAGGAACACAAGTTTTAAAGTATGAGACGCTCCGCTTGTTCCATTTGCAAAGATTTGTTGGTTTCCTGCTGTGTCGGTAAATGAAATCATGTAAGTGCCGGAGCGGTCGAGCTCAACGTAAGCAAGTTGTTTGGTTTGAGATGTTTCATACTTGACTTCTGGGAAATATTCCACACCGTCTTTCAAAATAGAGATTTTGATTAAGTTTTCTTCAATTCCGTATGATTTTGAGAAGGTGAGTTTCAACGATTTCAAATCAAGGTTTTCTTTGCTTACTGCCGCAAAGATGTTGCTTGAAGAAAGCAGATCTGTTTGTTCAGCAGAATTATACGTAAAGTAAGCCTCGGTCACTGGCAAAGATGTTGGTGGAATGTAAGTGATAAACACGCTACGTTTGAATGGTGAAACTCCAACTGAAGGAGGGGTTATGCCGCCATCGGTGTAGTTTGTAACCAAGTATTCCACTGTTACAACGTTTTCGCCTTCGACTATCGGATCGCCTACCTGTGAAACATAGATGTTTTGATAATCGTTTGGCAGAATCTCCACAAGTGAAGCAGAGGTGTTGTAATTTACGTTGACGATATAGTATTCAGAATGCTCTATTCCGTTGGCGTCTTTATAGTAAGAGCCTGCCTTTTCCACCGTTTTGCCGTTGTTGGTAACCCTATAAAACTCTGTTGAAGAATCCAGAATTTCAATTTTATAAAGCCTGTATTCTTCTGTTAAAGTGGAGTTGTATTTCACAAGGAAGTAGTAAATCCCGCTTTCAGAGTAAGTTGCGCCCGAGGTGGTGTCTACAAAATTTGAACCCAGCGAACCATCTTCTTTATACACACCAACAGAGAACGCATAATCAAAGTTTGAAGAATCTGAATATGTGAGTGTCAACCTGCTTGCAAAAGTTTGTCCAGCGCTTGTGATGGTGTAAACTTTGCCACCGATATTCACTCTTTGATTTGAATCGTCTGTCAAAATGTCATAAGTTACGTTTTCGCCATAGTTGTCACTGAATTTCAAGTTTGATACAAAGTCGTTGGCGTTTTCATCCTTATCTAGCAGGTGGGGCAACATGTTGTAGATTTGGAAATAAACGTTTTTGATAAACAAACTCTCATCTCCATCTGGGATTGTTTCGTCCTCCGATTTTTCAAACACTACAATTTTAAATTTAAGGTTGAACAAATCTTGATCTGAAAGGTTTGAGAACGCATAAGTTGTTATGTTGCCGTTTGTTGAATAGTTGAAGTCCACTCCATTTCGAGCATCTGCCCAAGTTACGCCGTTCCACATTTTAACAACAACATGATTAATTTGATTGTTGAAAGTGTAGTTAAGTCTAACTGGGCTTATGTAATATGTTTCAAGTTCTCCGCCCGTTGTAGCATCATTAATTTGCGCTTCGTATCGATTGCCTTCGCTTGTTATTTCTTGGAAATTATCTTGACCAAAGATGTGAACAAGTTTGATGACATTCCCAAAGTTGTCGGTGATTTCATATTTAATTTTGCTTCCATTTTGAGGCAGCGATGCAAATGCGAAGTTGAATCTTGAATAAGCTGCTTGGTTTGTTGCGATTATAGTGTCGCTGCTTTCCCAGCCTGATGTGTATAAATATGAAGGGTTATATAAATTTGAAATTGTGTTAGGATCGTTGTCCGAGGTGTATATCAAGATATTATTATTGTAAACCTGAACTTTGGTAGGATATACATGGCTTGAATATGAAACGTTTACATATTCTTGTGCCGCAGAGTTTGAAAGGCTGGTGTTTAACTGCACGCCGTCTAGCAAAGTTAAGTTTACAGGGCACATCGAGCCATCAAACCTGTTTGAAAATTGAAGTGAAATTGGCGATGTTGATGAAGTGTAATCTTGGAATATGCTTGCCATTGAAACAACGCTCATAGAAGCAATATCATACACGCTTGAACTATCAAGCCAAGGGCTGAGCATATACTGTTTGCCTTCAACCGACATGATTATCCACGCATCGCCTTGGAAATTGAGCTTGTTGATTGCAAAGTCAGTCGAAGAGTAAAGGTTGAGCTTTCCACTTAAAATTTGAGAGTCATTTGCCAATTTTTGTGTTTGATGATCGGTGAACGTGATTCCTTGATTTAAGATTTCTTCGCCTGTCGCAATTCCGTTGCCGTCATCGACAGAGTAGTAGTAGACAATGTAAATTGTAAGGTTGCCTGCAAGATCTTCTTCTACTATTTCGTAATATGTGTTTGGATTTAAATATATCTCGTCTGTTTCCATATTTGTAAATGCAGAAGCGGCAAAGTTGTCGTAACTTGTTTCAGTAAATGAAGTTGTGTAAGGCTCAACTTGCCTGTAATAAGCGTTGATTGTGCCACCGTTATAAGAACCGTAAGAGTTTTTGTTTTCGATTGCTTTGCCACGCAGAGTTTCAAAGAAGGTTTGATTTACTAAGTAGCTGTAATATTTAAAATTGCCTAAATTAACAGAACTGTTGTAAGTTGCCTCTTGTGGAGTTGAAACCGTTTTTCCTTCAATATCAAAATAGTTTCTAAGAGTGCGATCGTTTAGCTGTAAATTGCTTGAAGATAGTGGCTGCAAGGCTGAAATGAGTGAGCCAATCGTGTCATAAGAAGCCTGTTTATCCACGATAACATTTTTTGTTGTTTTGTCGTAGTAGTCGTCATTATGTCCTTCAAATTGCATTGTTACAGAAAGCGAAGCGCCGTTTTGATAGTAGCCCAATGTGTCAAGATTTACATTTAAGTAATTCATAAGCCCGCTTTGCGAATAGGAAAGGCTGGCAAGTAAAGTTTCTTTATCATCGTATTCTCCAACGACATTGATTTTGCCATTTACAATGCTGATTGTTCTTGTGTAAGGAATGCCCGATTTGGAGTATGTAAGCGTGATGTTGTTTTTGTCAATGTTTGCAAGATATCTTGAATTAAAATCTTCCCATGCAACGGTGACTATCTTTGAATTTGTGTAATAGTTTGGAGTATATTTTGTGTCTTCGTTGGTGAGCTTTTCATCCAATGAAGAAAGAGGCGAGCCCGAAGCAGTTAAATCAAAATCAGGTTTGGTAGCCTCAATTTCAAAAGCAAATTTATAATTTTTTCTAAAATTGTTTGAACTGTTTGAGTCTGAGTTGTAGCCTTGTGTGATGGTTACATAATATATGCCTGATTGTGTAAAGTTAGGCACAAGATTTCCTTGCTCGTCATAGAAAGCAAGATAGCCGTCACTTCCGCTGCGGGAAGTATAGGTGTGGCTTTCAGCGCCTGACGAACTTACAAAAGAAATTTGAGCAACAATTTGATATTGTGAAATAATGGAGTATTCATCATCCTCATTAAACCTTGAAAGATAATCATTGGCAATATTTGTAAATATTGTAGAGCCATCGGATATTTCTATGTCGCTTTGGTTATAAAGAGTATATTTCACCTCAGGGATATAAAGGCTTACAGGCAATTTATTTGTATTTAAGGTTGTGTTTACAGAATCGCTGTCAAGCCAGTTGGTTTTATTTTCTGTGTAAAAGCTGTCGCCTGACGGAAGCAGAGTTTCTTCATTATAATAAGGGATTGAAACTGATATCACGCCCGAATTAGGCGAAATGCCGTCATACATGTTGATCATTATGTCGCCGCCGACAATGCTTTCCATGGATTCGTTGCTTATTATGGTTGCTTTATAATAATCGTTTGCTTGCACGTTTTCATCATATTTAGAAATCGGTGATGTTGTGCCATTATTTATCTCTTCCTCGGTTGGCGCGCCTAAGTATATGTCATAAGAATATATTTCGCCGTCAAAGTTGTAAAAATGAGTTGTTACCGAGTCTTTTGATGGGGCTACGATTGTTGCTTTTCCATCTGCGCTTGCCTTATACGCCACAGTATATGCTGGCAACTCTGTGCCGCTTGTAAGTGATACGATCAAGATGTTGCCATGCAAAACGGTTGTAAATGTTGTTGATTGCACTTCTGACAGACTGCCAACAAAGTATTCTCTTGATTCGGTCTCATAATTTACAGGGTCAGGTGATGTTAACACGCCGTATCTATCAACGATGCTTGTCAAGCTGCGCTTGTAATAATCAAACACGTCAATAGTGTAATTTTCACCTGTTTTGTAAGTTCTTTCAAGCACATATTTACCCTTGGTTGTCATATTGTTCGATACGTTGATTGCTTTTTCAATAACTTCGGTGTTTGCGCCGTTTGTATCAAATGAATAGACTGTTTCTGAAAATTCAGGTTGTGAGGAAAGGGTTTCATAATAAACATATTTTATTAGCCCAGTGTTTTCGTCCATCAAAGTTTGTGTCACAGTTTGATAAGGATAGTAATGTAAAATAATTTTATCAACTTGTGAGGTTGAGCCGTCATTATGTTCGATCGTTGGCTTGAAAGAAACATATAATGTTGTTTCAAGTGAAGTTGGATTGTAGTAGCTTGATCTATACATTAAGCCTTGCTCTTCGTCTGCATAGCCGATGCTTGCATAGGAGGCTTGTGACAACACAGTTGCTTGCTGACTTCCACTTTCGTAATATTGAATTTGTGTAAGCGATTGATCGCCTGTCACGTTAATATATTGATAATTAGAAGCATATTGCAAATATTTTTGATCAGCAGCAAGGTTTGAGCCTTGTGTGTTGGAAGCATCTCTGATTAAGAACACATACGTGCCTTCCATATCAACAAAAGGAACTTCTTGCAACACTCCGCCGTTAAGCATGAGAGAGCCGTTTTCGCCTTGCTGAGCAGTTACAGTGACAGTTTTGTCAGTTGCTGAAGTCAAAGTGAGAGAATTTGGCAAGCCGTAATAATATTGATTTTTGCCCTGAGCGTTCAGCATGTAAACTTGAGCATCTTGCAAAGGCAATCCGTCAATATAAGCTCCAGATTCAGCTTCACGTATAACGCCAGTTTCAACGTTTATGTAGTAGTTTTCGGTTGTTGTTGAAAAATAGAATGTTGTTTTGCCTTGCCCATCGGTTGTGTAATGCACAGAATAAGAAAACTGAATTTGCTTTTGATTGCCCGTTTGTAAAGTGTAGTTTTCTGAAGATTTATCTTTAAAAGCGAATTGGCTGTTGATTTCACTGCGATAGTAACTTCCGTTTTTGCCATAGCCGATGTTTGCATAAGTTTTTATTGAGGAAGCAAATTGCTGCAAGGCTGCTTTAATATCCTCATCGACTTTGTCATATTTGTTTTGATAAACGACATCGTTGAAAGTGTTGTTTGTGTTGCCAAAGTCGATTTGAATGCCTTTGTAATCGCCCCAAACCAAAGTTGCATCAGTTGTTAAAGTGTGGTTGGAGGTTATCAGCGAGTAGCCGTCAGCCGTCAGCAAAACAAAGTATGGTTTGCTGTTGTCTAAAAGCAGAATTTGCACAGCGCTGTTGCCAGCTTCATCATAAATTTGGAATATGTAAAGTCCTGCGTCAGATCTCACATACGTGGATGAGATAAGCCCGTTGCCGTTAATTAAATGCTCTGTGTTGGCATAATCTATCCATGAGTTTGACGTTGACGAAAAGTTTAGTTTTGCATCAGTTGCCAGCATGTTTTCGTTGTTTAAAAGAGCGGTGATTAATGAATGCAAATTGGTTGCGCCTGTGTAGTAATCGTTGTATTCCAGTGCGTAATATTTATACTTACCAAATGTCTTAGCTCCGCTGTCCTTTTGGTTTTTCCAAGAGAACACAAACGATTGATTTGTGGCGTTGGAAACTAGGCTGCTGACTTTGTATTGATTGTTGGAGGCTTGTTCAACCGCATGGGCAGCAAGATTTTGTATGTCTTGCCTATCGATGGTGAACATTGCGGTGCTAGGGTCGTTGGCAGTGCCTTGTTTGCCGTAGTAAACTTTGATGGTGTAAATTCCTTCATCTTCAAAGAAATATTCGCCGCTATCGTTGAAAGAAATGCTTGCTGATGTAAGTAAATTGTTGTTAGTGAAATCAATTTTTTCGTATTCAAAAGTAACAGGAGAGTGGAAAGGATTTTCAAAATCTGCATAGCTAAGTTTCACTTGTGATGAATTTGTATATTCTTTTGAATACAATGTTTTCCAAGAAGATTGGTCTTCTTCGTCAAGGTATGCCATTGTAAATGTTGGCGCAGTTTTATCTATTTTAAAGTAAAAATACTGAGTGAAATGCTGATTGTCGTTGGTTGAATTGATTGCACCAGTGTTGTCAGTGTAGCTAGCAAAGTCGTAAGTAAGTTCCACAAAATAAGTGCCAGACGTGTTGAAGGTTGCGGTTATGTCGTTAATGTTTGTGGAGTTCCATGTGTCGTTGCCATCTTCATCCTTGCCCAATGTCCAAACGGTGATTGTTTTTGCGCCATCACCAGTGCTTGCTAGTTGGGTGAGGTTGCTTGTAAACTTAAGCGGGGTTTGATCGGTTGAAACCGGCTCGTAATTTAGCAATGAGTCTTTGAAATCAACCCCCAATGGCGGCTGGTCTTTAAGATAAGTCACATCAGCGCCATGAGAAACGCTTTGGTTTTGGTCTATAATTTTAAACTCTTTGTATTGATTGGATGAGTAGTCAGTGAAGAAAAGCTGTGAGCCAAAGAGGTATGCCTTTTGATCAGGCACAGTTTTTTCCAAATCGTAGATATTGTATACGCCGTCACTTGGGTTTGTGGTGTAAATTAAATCAAAGCTGAAATTGTATTGCCCAACATCGTTAAAATAAAGGGTGATCTGGTCGTTCTCGGCGTCCACTTTTGTTGCTGAGGCAAAGTCAGGTGCGTTTACGGTTTTGGATTCTGGGTTGTAAACGAGCGTTTGACTTTGAGTTTCGTTGTTAAAATATTTTGTTACAGTCAATCTAACCTTGTTTGCATCATAGGTTATGTAAGGCAAAGCCTGTGAAGAATAATTGTAAAAATAATTGTATCTATGTGCAGAAGATTCGCTTGGCGTCCTTGTAAAGTTGCCGTAGGAAAGGCTTGGTGAATCTTGTTCGGCATTTTCAAAATACTCGCTTGTTTGCAATAAGAAGCAGGTGTAAGAGAAAGGCTGATTAGTCAAAACCTCAGCGCTTTCGGTGAAGTCATCTCCCGAACCGGGAATGAGCGTTGTGTTGTAAAGATTGTATTGAACATCCATTCTCAGCACGCCAGTTTGGTTGATCGTCAGCACGGCAGGCGTTAATGAAAAGGTTGTATTGCCTTGATCATTTGTATTTGAAGTTACTGTTGCATGCTTAACGCTCGGCGATTGAGCTGCGGCGTCGTAGGCAACTTTGAAATCTAAAATTTCTGGATAGAAATCCTCATTTGTCATTTTGGTTTGAGCGGTTGAGGTTGTGATTAATTTATTTAAGTCTTCAGAGGCTATATTCAGCCTTGTATCATTTATGTAAAAAGTTATGCTTTGAATGTCAAAGAAATAATAGTTGTTGGTGTTTTCAGCGTTTGGATAAAACTTAAAGATGTAAGGCTTTGTGGTAGGTTGCTCTTCATCACCTGATTCAGGTTCATCAGCCTGCAAGGTAGAACGATTGTCTCCACTTTCGATGTTGTAGTTAAACTTTAAGTGCAAATCTTCACTGTCAAAGAAATAGTTTTTGCTTAGCAAAGATTGGTCGAAAAAGTTTGGAAGAGAGTTTACAATCTCTTCTTCGGTTACTGAGGCGGAAAGAGTTTGCGTTTGCCCGCCGAGGAACATGCCACAAACGCCCATGGCCGTTGCGGCTGTGCCTAAAACCAAACAACTAAAAATCTTTTTTATTTTGTTCATGCTTTTTACCTCTTTTGTCTTTTTTTGACAAAAATATTCTACCATAATTTTTTGCAAAAACAAAATAATTTATGTATTAATATATATTATATTTATATAATGTTTTTATTTACAATTTACTTTGTATTTTAATAATTAACATAATAAAATATTTTTTCGGGCTAAAATAAAAGCAAATAAATGATTATTTTAATAAAAAAATATGTTTTTTTTAAAAAAATTGAAAAAAATAATAAAAAATTTAATAATTATTAAAAAATTATAGGCAATTTTAATTAACGCTCTTTGATTAATTTGAATACATTATATTTGATTTTTATTTTTCGGAGAGATTATGAACCTATCAGTTTGCATGATTGTTAAAGACGAGCAACAAGTTTTAGCACGATGCCTTGATTGTGTCGGGCAGTTTGCAGAAGAGATTGTTATCGTTGACACGGGCTCAAAAGACGACACAAAAAAGATCGCTTTGTCTTACACCGATAAAGTTTTTGATTTTAAATGGAATTTTGATTTTTCGGCGGCGCGCAATTATTCTTTTTCAAAGGCGTCTTGTGATCTTGTGATGTGGCTTGATGCCGATGATGTAATATTGCCAGAGGACATAGAAAAAATAAACAAACTTAAACAGACAAAAGATCCTGCGGACATATATATGTTTCAATATGTGCTTACTCACGAGCATGACATGACTCCAATTTTTAAATATGCTCGTGAGAGAGTGTTTTTGGCGAGCAAAAATTTTAAGTGGGTGGATGCAATTCACGAAGTGATCGTGCCGAGTGGCAGAGTGGAGTATGTGGACATAAACATCTATCATGAAAAGGTTAAACCTACTCCTGCGGGCAGAAATTTGAAAATTTATAGGAAAATGATTAAAAATAAAGTTATTTTTTCGCCGAGACAACAGTTTTATTATGCAAGAGAATTGATGTTTAACGCATTTTACAAAAGCGCAATATGCCAACTAAAAAAATTTTTAAAGAGGCCTGATGGGTGGGTGGAGAACAAGGTTCAAGCATGCATAGATCTATCCAGTTGTTATCAAGCGTTGGGCAAAACGGACGAAGCGCTTGAAAGTTTGCTAAAAAGTTTTGTTTTCTCCACGCCGAGAAGTGAGGCGATGTGCAGGATAGGCGAGATATTTCTTCAAAAAAATTGTCTTGATGAGGCTATATTTTGGTATAAACAGGCGCTTGCATCTCCACCTAATTACAACAGTGGGGCATTTATAGAAAAAGATATGCATGATATAATCCCAGCTTTGCAACTTTGTTTGGCCTATTACAAAAAGGGAGATTACGAAAATTCGTATAAATATCATCTTGTTTCAAAAAGTTTGAACGCAAAACATCCGTCAGTTGTTTATAATCAAAAATTTTTTGCTAAACATTTTGAAAAAAACGATAAATAATGTAAAATTTTGCTGTAAAAGGTGGTTTTTTATGGCGAAATATGTTTGTCAAGTTTGCGGATATGTTTTTGAGGGCGATTTTGAAAGCTTGCCAGAGGATTGGGTTTGCCCTGTTTGTGGGGTAAAAAAAGAGTTCTTTGAAAAAGCCGAAAAGGCGCTCAGAGAAGAGGCCGTTTATATAGAAGTCGATGACGACAACCCTTCAATCGCTCGTGATGAGAGCAAATGTGTCAAGTGTGGCAACTGCAAATCGGTTTGCAGGTTTAAGCAGGGCGTGTATGGGCATTATGACATACAAAAATGCAAGTGCAAAACCGTTTGCGTTGATTGCGGACAGTGCAGTATCGCTTGCCCGAGTGGTGCGATAGGCTATAAAAAAGACTATCACATCCTAAAAAACATGATGAAAAATCAAGACAAAGTGTTTGTTTTTCAAACCGCTCCATCAGCACGAGTTGCGCTTGCAGAAGAGTTTGGCGGAGAGCGTGGCGAGATATGCACTGGAAAAATGGTTTCAGCACTCAGAAAACTGGGCGCAAACTATGTTTTTGACACCAATTTTGGCGCAGATTTAACAATTATGGAAGAGGCGAATGAGCTTGTGCAAAGGCTTGAAAGCAGAAAAAACTTGCCAATGTTTACAAGTTGTTGCCCGGCTTGGGTTAAGTTTGCAGAAATCTTTTATCCTGAAAAACTGCACCTCCTTTCGACATGCAAAAGCCCGATCGCTATGCTTACAAGCATGATTAAAACATATTGGGCGGAAAAAATGAACATAGACAGTCAAAAAATTGTTGTGGTTGCGATAACTCCTTGCACCGCTAAAAAAGCGGAGGCTCAACTTTTTGATTATGATTTTGCGTTGCCTGTGCGAGAGTTGGCTGACTGGATGAGAGAGGAAAAAATCAACTTTTCATCACTTGAAGAGGGTGAGTTCGACAGCATTTTTGGCGCTGGAAGTGGCGCTGGCATGATTTTTGGGACTTCGGGCGGAGTGATGGAGGCAGCACTCCGAACGGCACATTATTTTATCACTGGCAAAAATTTGGAAAGGATAGAGTTTAAAAATGTGCGAAGTTTGGATGGATTTGTTGAAAGCACGGTTGCGATAGGGAGG
This sequence comes from uncultured Clostridia bacterium, assembly GCA_944384475.1. Lineage (GTDB taxonomy): Bacteria > Bacillota > Clostridia > Christensenellales > UBA1242 > Caccovivens. Next base: position 3,806 of record CALWTN010000034.1, on the reverse strand, counting down.
AAAAAAATCAAAGTTGCCGTGGTCTCTGGGCTTGTCAACGTGCGAAAATTGTTAAACGATATTGATAAAGGCAAAAAATATCATTTTATAGAGGTTATGGCGTGTCTTGGCGGGTGCTTGGGCGGCGGAGGTCAACCTAAAAACCTTGTGACGCCTTATGAGGAGATTAGAAAACTCAGAAGCCAATCGATTTATAACATCGACAAAGCCTCAAAAGTAAGATTGTGCCACGAAAACCCGTTAATCAAACAGTTGTATTCCGAATTTTTGCACACTTACGGCAACAAACTTTTGCATAGGTCGTATCAAGATAGAAGCGAGATTTTGGGCAATTAACAAATGCGCATTTAAAAGCATATATATTTGACATCGTTTAATAATTTTGCTATAATAAATATGTGAGGTGAAATATGAATAAATCAAGGCTTATATTCCTTATTGCGTTTTCATTTGTTTGCGTGATGCTTTTTGCCATTCCAACCATAGGGACGTTTTGCAGCATATTGATGGGCATCGTGCCTTTCTTGATCGCAATGTTTGGGTTTAAAGATAAAACTGCTGCGTCAAAAACACTGCAACCATATATTATTTTAGGTGCGGTTGCGATTGTAAGACTGTTTTTTGATTTCTTATTCTATATCATAATAACGCTTGGCGGCAGCGTGGATGCACAAATGGCATACATTTTCATACAAGTTTTGCTTTTGATTATACTTTTTGTTTTGGAAATTGTGGCGCTTGTGTTTATCTGCCTCAAAAAAGATGCACCGGTTGTGGGCAAATGGGCAAATAAAATTGTTGAAATCGAAGAGAAAGCGAAAGCAAAAAAAGCTGCTAAAAAATCGACAGAGGATCAAGCGGAAGAGCAGCAAGAGGCTGAGGATGAAGAATAAAAATCGGGCAACCGATTTTTTTTCATATATCAATAAAATGCAGCATAATATATCTGCATGATTAGAGAAATTGTTCAAGAAAATAAAATGCTAAAAAAACCTACCGTTCAAGCTGGCAGCGATGAGCGTTGCTTAATTATAGCAAAAGATTTGGCGGACACCTTGCGTGCTTGTTGGAGCGAAGGCAGAATATGCTGCTCGCTTTCTGCCAATCAAATTGGAGAAAGTGTAAGAATAATTGCACTTGCGAAGCATATAGGCGGGGAAATTTTTTGCATGTTTAATCCTAAGATAGTTTTAAAAAAAGAAGAGATGGACTATTGGGAGGATAACGCTTGCAGACCGAAGATGATGTATAAGGTTGACCGAGCGTATGAAATTGCGGTGTCTTATCAAGATGCAAACGGCAGCCAAGAAAAAGTTTGGCTTTCGGGCAAGCTGTCTGGATTGGTGCAGCAGGAGGTTGACAATTTGAACGGAATTTTGCCAGAGGAGCGTGCAACAGCTCAAGTTGAATGTCAATTAAAAAAGAAAAATACCTTTGTAAGGTAAACCAAAATAATTTGGTTTTTCTTTTTTATGTGATAAAATTATAAAAAGGAATAAAAAAATGGCAAAATTTGATGAAAATTATTTTAAAAATGACGGCATGAAGGCAACCACGATTGAAGACACCCTTGCCAAGGACGAACAAATTTTGTGGCGAGGCAAACCAAATCGCAAGGCATATATTTGGGGGCAAGTTTTTAGGATGATGCCTTTTGCGCTTATTTGGATTATTTTTGATGGTGCGTTTTTGGGTTGTATGTTTGGTTTTAATATTTTTGGGCAGTTGCCTTGGTATTTCACGTTGATCATCTGCCTTTTCTTGCTGCTGCATTTGACGCCTGTTTGGATGTGGATTGCGAGCATGGTTACATCGTCCATCCAGCAAAAAAACATTGAGTATGTATTCACAAACACCAGAATCATTGTGCGCAGCGGCGTGATTGGAATTGACATGCGCAACATATACTATGTAGATATTCAAAGTGTGAACCTTAAAGTTGGGCTGAGCGACAAATGGTTTAAAGTGGGGGATATTTACATTCGCACGCCGTCCAGTTCGGTTGTGCTTTGGGACATCAGCGATCCATACAACATCACAACCAAACTTCAAAAAATTGTCAACGATATCAAAAGCGATGTGCACTATCCAAACCAGTTGCGTCCAAAAATCAACGAAGGCTTTTCAACAAAATATCAAGCAGAAGACAAAAAGAAATAAAAAAAACACCAAGCGGTGTTTTTTTGTTGCTCGTAGAAGAAGGATTTGAAGAAATTGCAAATGTATTTCATATGATAAGAGATGTCGAAATTAGACATGCAAAAATTTTTAAAGAGTTGTACAGTCAAATGAAAAATAAAAATTTATATAAAAAAGCTAAAGAGGTCGAATGGATTTGCCCTGCATGCTGATATGTGAGTTTTGATAAAAAAGCTTGGGACGAGTGCCCGTTGTGTCAAGTTAAACAGGGATACTGCGAGGTTAATTTGCCAAAAAACAAAAAGAAGCAAAAAAACGTTTAATTACTAAAAATTATGCGTTTTTTTATTAATTTTTCCTTTATCTAAATTTAATGTTAATTAAAATGTTTGACAAATTTTTGAAAATTTTTTAAGATTTAGTTATACTAAAGATATAGAGTTTTATGGGAGGGAGATTCATGGAAAATGTTGAATATATAAACGAAGATCAACCTAAATCATCACATAAAAAGAAAAAAGCATTGTTATTAATATTATTGTTACTTTTACTTGTACTTATCGGAATTGCAATAGCATTGCCACTTTTATTAATTAAGGATGAAGTTAAAATATCTGATTTAAAACTAGAGCAAAATGTATTTAGGTACAATGAAAATTATTTAAATGCTAAAGTTTATGTTTTTTATGATGATGATAGTGAAAAAGAAATAACTCTCAACGATACATATATTTCACAGGAGGATAAAGAGAAATTTAATATTGTAGGAGAAAATCACCAAATTACTCTAACTTATGAAAATTTTTCTAAAGCTTTTTACATAACAATAGTTGAGGCAGAATTTTCTCCAAGTGAAATTGATAATTTAGTTTATTCTGACCAAATTGTAGAATTCAATACTAAAGGATGGTTTTTCCCTGTCACAAATTTACCAGAAGGAGCTTCTGTTTCTTATAACATTGAGGGTATTATTGAAAATCAAGCCAGTTATTCTTTAATTGAACCGGGTACTTATATTATTGAAGCAATTATAAGTAAGCCTAATTACGAATCTTTAAATATAAATTTCACCATTAGAATTGTGGGTACTTCAATTTCTATTGAGAACTTTGAAAAAATTGAAGATATGTATTTTACTAATGTTTCTGCTGATACAACCTATATAGATTTTACTAAAATTGTAAAGATAAATGATAAAGAAGGTATTTTTGAAATCTTTGCCGATGAAAATTTATCAACAAAGCTTGATAAAACAAATATAACAATAAATGCAGGTGAAAATCATTATTATTTAAAAGTTTTCTTTGAAGACAATTCTATTACAAAAGTTTTTGACATTGTAATTTATAAAAATGGGATGTTTAATATAAAGTTTATTTTAAATAATGAAACTTTAGATGAATATCAAATAGAAGAAGATAAAGTTATTGAAAAACCTGATTATACAAAAGAAGGCTATCTAATTACAGGTTGGGAAGTTAATGGTGAATCAGTTACATTCCCTTATCAAATATCATCGAACACAACATTTAATGCAGTATATCAATTAATTAATTACAACATTCAACAATCAATTACAGGAGAAGGCAGTATCAATTTATCAAAAGAAACTGCAAATGTTGGTGATGAAATTTTAATCACAATTAATCCTGGTTTGGGGTTTGAAA
>CALWTN010000033.1 GCA_944384475.1 uncultured Clostridia bacterium | reverse complement strand
AATCATATTAAACAATTTTGCATAAAAAAACCACTCGCATGAGTGGTTTTGTTTTTATTGATTTTCTTGTCCTTCGTCAGCTTTATCTGCATCTTCATCAGTGATAACAACTGGGCTTCCATCTTCAAGGATTTTCAAGTTGGCTTCAACTGCTGCAATATCCTTTCTGATTTCTTCGTTTTGGTTTTTAAGAATGTAATACATTTTTTCAAGAACTGGGAACCTATCCTTGTTCTTTTCCATAACTTCTTTGCCATGTTGAACAGAAAGTTTCAAGCCATCGTAAAGGTCAAGATCCTCAGCAAGTTTCTTTGCTTTTTCTTCATCAAGGTCTTCATAGTTGTTTACACCATAAAGCACAAGTTTTTGTTTAGCCACGATTGCTTCTTTTCTGTCAAGTTTCTTTTGATCTCTTGCAAGAGTTTTATTGATTTTTGCAAGTGGCAGATAATCTTTCTTGCAGGCTTTAAGTTCTTTTTCATTAACTTTAAGTCTTGCTTCAAGTTCTGCAAGTTGTGCTTCGTATTCCTCTTTTGTGAGTGCAGGTTTTGACATAATAACTTCGTCAGCTTCGTTTTCCTTAGCCTCTTCAAGTTGTTTTGAAAGAGCTTCGTATCTTGCCCTCTCCTCAGCAAGCGCCTTTTTAGCCTCTTCAAGTTCAGCTTTGATTTGAGCGTTTTCGTCAACTTTTTCTTCTTCAACCTCAACGGTTTCTTCTTCCTCAGCTGACTCTTCTTCCTCTTCTTCCTCTTCGTCAAGCTGTTCTTGCATACGTGCCAAAATTTCTTGCTTTCTCTTTTCAAGAGCAGCCCTAGCCTCTGCGATGCGTTTTGCCTCTTCATCTTCTTCTGGCTGTGCGCTCTCATCTTCAACAGCAACTGTTTCAACCTTGTATGCTTCAATTTTTGGCTCAGCCACACTTTGTGCTGGTTGCTCTTCCATAGCAATATCTGCAAGGATTTGGTCTACTTCAGGGTTGTTTTCCTTTATTTCTTTAACATCCTCTGCTGGAAGACGGCTAAGTTTTTCTTCAAATTTCTTAGCATTTTCCTTTTTTCTATTTTTAATCCTTTCCGCCTCTCCTTTTGGATCGACAATTGACATCAACAAATCACCCAAGAAGAAAATCAAAAATCCTCCTGCGATGATGATGCCAAGAATGATAACAACTGTAAGAACAATCTCTCCCATTTTTTCACCTCTTTTTTTATTTTTGTTTTTCAAGCAAACGCTTGTTAAACACGTTGTTGGTGGAGACGGTGGGAATTGAACCCACGTCCGAAACACATTAAGAAAGTTTTTCTCCGTGTGCAGTTTGTGCTTAGTCTCAACAAATCATTTCCACAAACAAACTTGATTTGCCCAGCCTTAAAAGGTTTTCATTATAAGAATAAGGCGCTTCTTAAAATGAGTTTCCACTCTTGTTTGACACCCTAGCTGTTTCGAGTGGTTTAAACAACCTGGGCGCTGTTAGGCAGCAGCCTGAACAGTTCTGTAGTTATTATTTGCGTTTATTTTTTTGACTGGTTTTAAGGTTTCAAGTCATCAACCACACGCTTTTATCTTTCCTCACCTGCTCCGTCGAAGCCTTATCGCCCCCCAGTTTTGGTAAATCGCTCAATCTCACGATTTACTGCCCTCTCTTTTAAGGTTTCCCGTTTATCGAAAAGTTTTTTACCTTTTGCCAAAGCAACTTCAACTTTAACTTTTCCTTTTGAGAGGTAAACTTTGGTAGCCACCATAGAAAACCCTTTTTCTTTAACCGCTTTTTCAAACTTTGAAATTTCACGTTTATGAAGCAAAAGTTTTCTATCTCGCCTTTCGTCTGGCTTAAACGCTGCGGCATGGTCATACGACTTAATATAGGCATTTTTTAAGAAAATTTCGCCATTTTTAATAAAAACGTAACTTTCATTCAAACTTATGCCGTTAAGCCTGATTGATTTGACCTCGCTTCCTTCAAGCGCAATGCCTGCTTCTGCAACGAAGGAAATGAAATAATTATGAAACGCTTTTTTGTTAGACGCTATCACCTTTATTTCGTTATCCATTATAACACCTTTTTCTAACGATTTCCATACCCTTTTTAAATTTTTTTTGTTTTTTATGCTTTTTTTAACAAAAAATGTTAAAAAATCGGCACAAAATCGACTTTTCTTGTGAAAATATTTGACGAAATCAACTTTACTTTAAGCTTGTCACCTATCCTAAAACGATGTTTTTGCCCTTTAAGTTCCATCGATCGCTCAAAGAAAAGGTAGCCATCGGTTGGCAAATTTTCAATCTTGATAAGCCCTTCAACCGAGTTTTCAAGCCCAACAAACAAGCCGTAATTGGCAACGCTTACAACTGTGGCATCAAAAATTTCTCCAACACGATCTTTCATAAGATAGGCACGCCAAAGGTCATCCACATCTCGCTCTGCTTTTTCACTGTTGCGCTCGGTCACCGAGCTTTGTTCCGAACTTTCGATTGTAAAGTCTTCCAGCTCTTCCAATTTCTCTCCGCTAAGCCTTGCATGCAAATCGTCCTTAATTATTCTATGAATGGTAAGGTCGGGATATCTTCTGATTGGTGAAGTGAAATGGCAATAATTTGCAAGAGCAAGCCCAAAATGCCCTAAATTTTGGTTTTTGTAAACCGCTTTTTGCAAACTGCGCAAAATTATCTTGTTTGCCGCCTCTTGATAAGGTTTGTCGCTGATTGCATCCAAAAGTTTTTGAATAAATGATGGAGTGATGTTTTTAGGCAATGCTGGGCAAGCGATGCCAAGCCCGTTTAAAAAGTCAAGCACAGCCTTCGTCTTTTCGGTGGTTGGCTTTTCGTGCACACGATAAACAAACGGAATTTGTTTTTCAGCATAATGTTTTGCCACAGTCTCGTTTGCAATCAACATAAACTCTTCAATCAACCTGTGCGCATCGTTTCGCTCTCGCTTTTCAACGCCTATCACATAGCCTTTGTCGTCAAACACAAACTGCGGCTCTGGGATATCCAAATCAAGCGCACCACGCTTTTGTCTGTTCTGCTGCAAAATTTTTGCAAGGCGTGCCATCAACAATATTTGCTTTTTAAACTTGCCCGCTTTTGCATCTTCTTTGCCTTGCATAACCGCATAAACCTGAGTATAAGTCAGCCTTGCATTGCTTTTGATAACACCTTCTTCAATTTGGTAGTCAAAAACCTTGCCCGTCTTGTCAATTTTCATAACGCAAGAAAGCGTCAGCCTTTCCACGCCCTCATTCAGCGAACAAATACCGTTAGAAAGAGCGACTGGCAGCATCGGCAAAACAGAAGTTGGAAAATAAGTGCTTGTTCCACGATCAAAAGCCACTTCATCCAAAACGCTTCCACGCTTTACATACTCGCCAACATCTGCGATATGCACGCCGAGCTGGTATCCATCATCGGCAAGCGGAGCAATCGAAACGGCATCGTCAAAATCCTTGGCGTCTTCGCCGTCTATCGTAAAAGTGACAATTTTAGTGAAATCCTGCCTGCCTTTTTTTTGTGCGGCAGTTACTGGCTTGTTAAGTTTGTTTGCAGCCTCCTCCGCCTCATCGCTAAACTCTTCGTAAAGGTTATGCTCACGAATAATTGCAAGCTCTAGCGTTTTTACATCATCGGCATCGCCAAGCGTTTCGATAACCTCGCCCGAAACCTTGCCACTTGGGCGCCTTATCAACCTTACAACCGCCTTTTGATTTAAAAGCGGCGCCTTTGCGCTTTTAACAAGCGAAATTTTAAATGGCACACGTGGATTATCAGGCTCTAAAAAGAAATTTTTGCTTACTTTAATTATTCTTCCCACCAATTTTTTGACAGGCTTTACAATTTTCACCACCTGCCCGTCTTTTCCACCGTCTGTCGAAAAAAGCTTGACTATCACTTCATCGCCATCAATGCAGCCATTGGTCATGTTCCCTGGGATAAAGATGTCTTCCTCTCTTCCAATATCACAAAATCCAAAACCCTTGGCATTTCCGATATACTTACCTTTGGCAAAACCATGCGAAGGCAAAACAATATATTTGCCTTTTCGTATTTCATAAATTTCGCCGTTTTCCAGCATTTTTTTACATTCGGCAGAAATTGTTTCAACTTTTCTGCCTAAAGCGTCTGATAAAAACAAAAAAAGATTGTCTGGCTTTGAAAAAACCAAACTATCTTTTGATAAAATTTGCTTTATTTTCTCTTTTAACATTATCCCACAACTGTTTTATTGAATATTTCAGTTATGAAATAAACAATAACGCTAACAAGAATAATCGATGCACAAACTATCGTAACAATTTTAAGTTTGCCGTCTCTAGTTGCGCCCTTATTCTTTGCATAGTAACTTTCTTGAATGCCAGTGATTGGGTCTCCGCCAGAGGAGTTGTTTGACTGCATCAAAATAGTAATGATGATTATTATCGAACAAGCAATCACCAAGAAAAATAAAATATATCTTAAAATAGGTAAAAACGATGTAACCCAATCCGCCTGAATGTCATCAGCAAGCAACAATCCCAAATTCATGCAAAACTCCTTTTTAATGTTTTATACATAGATAGACAATAATTCCAATTATAAGCGCCAGACAAAGAAACGAGAAAAATTTAAATTGAATTTTACTGCCAATCAATCCTTTAATTAAATTAACAAAGAATGCACAGGCAATAGCAACCAAAAGAATAATAACCACTGCAAAGGTTGCATCACTCCAACCACGCACCCAATTATTCAGATCTGTAAAGATATTGCCTAAAAGCGCACTTCCCATTCCTTCCTCCGTAACAAGTCAAGTATAGCACAAAGAAAAAACTTTTTCAAGCATATTAAGTGCAAATAAAGTCAATTTTGCATGAAATTAACAAAAAAAGCCTTGTTTAAGGCTTTATTTGTATATGTTTTTTAATGTTATTGTTTTAACTTTTGTAACCTGATCAAAAGTGCTCATCACTCCTTCCGTGCCTATGCCAGAGCTTTTGTGCCCACCAAACGGCATTTCAAAACTGCGATGGAAGCTTGCACCGTTGATAACCACGCCGCCGCATTTGAGTTCTTGCGTCACTTTAAATGCCGTTTTCATATCAGCAGTAAACACGCAGCCACACAGCCCAAAGCTTGATGAGTTTGCAATTTTAAGAGCATCGTCAACATCTTTGCATGGAATTATGCACACAACTGGCGCAAAAATTTCATCATCCTTTGCAACATCAGCGTTTGCAGGAATGTCAGTTATCACAGTTGGCTGCAAAACCGCACCTTTATGCTGGCCGCCGTATATGATTTTCCCGCCCTGAGCGACAACATTTTGAATTTGCATAACCGCCTTCTCGCATGCAGACTTTGTAACCAAGCAGCCGATGTCTGTTTTTTTGTTTAATGGATTGCCAACAACAAGCTTGCTTAATCTTTCAATCACTTTCTTTTCAAACTGCCTAACAACTTCCTTTTGAACAATAAATCGTTTTGATGCGCAGCAAACTTGCCCGGTGTTATACATTCT
>CALWTN010000032.1 GCA_944384475.1 uncultured Clostridia bacterium | reverse complement strand
CGTTTAAAGACGTGCGTGCTTTGGGCTTTTTAAAAGACGATGCTTATAATAATTATGGAAAAACTAAATTTAGCGCAACCAAAGAGGCTGACAAGTTCGCCAAAGAGGTTGTAAAACAGTTGCGCAAACAACCGTTGTGGAGAAAAGGCCAATTAAAAAAACCAAATCCAGACCGCAAAGCTCTGGCCTTGGCAGAAGCTTACATTTTGCAATCAAAGGTGATGAAGGGTTTTGGACAAAATGTGGCAGAAGTTGTTGGCACTTTGCAAGATATTGAAACAGAAGAAGAAAAGAAAGCCTTTGAAGCTTTATATGCGCCAATCTCAGCAGTTGCGGTAAAACTTAAAGAAAAAGACGAACAAATGTTAACGCCTAGTGAAAAAAGTGCTTTGCTTTCAGAAAGTCAAGCTACAAAAGATAATGCAAAAGATATTGCCAAAGCGGCAGCGCAAAAAAAGAATACGACAAGCGCAGGAGGGCCAACGCTGGGAGAATAAAAGCAAGCGAAATGCTTGCTTTTTTTATGCCATATTTTTGCTGTTTAAAAGATTTTTGATTTTATGCTCAACCACTTGCTGCACTTTGTCTTTGGCTGCTTGCAAATATTTGCGAGGGTCAAAGTTTTGTGGGTTTTCTGTTAGAGAGCCTCTTACTGCCGCAGTAAACGCCATGCGCAAGTCTGTGTCGATGTTTATTTTAACAACGTTGTGCTTTGTTGTTGCAATGTATGTCAATTTTTCATCCACACCTTTTGGTTTTCCAAGCGCACCACCCAAACTATTAATTTGATTTACATGTGCTTGGTTTACTGATGAAGCGCCGTGCAGCACAAGCGGAAAGGATGGCAGTTTTGCTTCAATCTCGCTTAAAATGTCAAAACGCAATTTTGCTTCGCCATTAAATTTATATGCTCCATGGCTTGTTCCAATGGCAACGGCAAGGCTGTCAACGCCTGTTTTTTGCACAAATTGCTGTGCTTGCAATGGGTTTGTAAAATGATTTTCATCGTTTGAAAGCTCATCTTCGATGCCTTTAATTTGCCCAAGCTCGCCTTCCACAAAGACACCTTTTTTGTGTGCGTAGTCAACCACACGTTTGGTCAGTTTAACATTTTCTTCAAAAGGCAGGGCGCTTGCATCAATCATCACGCTGTCAAAACCCTTGTCAACCGCCAAAGCGCAAATTTCAAAAGATTGCCCATGATCTAAATGTAAAAATATTGGCGCTTTGTATTGTTTTTTTGCTGTTTTGGCCATTGAGACAACAAAATCTATGCCCATATACTTGATTGCGCCTTCGCTTACACACACCATAACTGGGCTGTTGGTTTTTTCTGCGGCTTGGCAAATTGCAACCAAAGTTTCAAGGTTTGAAAAATTGAATGCGCCAAGTGCAAAGCCGTTTTTTATTGCTTTCTTAAAATAATAATCCAACTTTTTCATACGACAAATTATATCACATTTTCGCATTTTACAAAACATAAATTAAGGCAAAGGAGGAATTTATGCTAAAAAAATTACTAATTGGCTCGTTGTGCTTTGTTTGCATTGCAATGTTTGTGGGATGTGGGCAGATGGACAGCTTGACGCTTGTTAAAAACAACATGTCGGAAAGATGTGATGTGTATTTTTATTCTGATAATGACGACTTTAACGTTTCAATAGCCTCTGGTCAGAGAGAAGAGCCTTACATCTATGACGGAAAAAGCCAGCCAAAAGTTGATTTTGCGCTTTTGGTGGCTGAGATTGATTCATCAGAAAGCGAAATGTGCCAAGTCAGCATTGACGGAGAGCAAAGCCAAGTGCTTTTGGAGTTTAATTATCGAACGGGAAAGCATATGGCTGATTTACAGAAAAAACTCACCGGGCAAGAGCAAATTCAAGTGACATATTTAGATAAAACTGCAAACATGGAGTGTAAATCTAAAGATTTTGCGGTGTCATCTGACAAGGCGATAGAGTTTGGCTGTCAGCATCTAAAAGATTTTATAGAGCCGCTTTGCGATGGAAATAATTTTAAAGGCGAGTGCTATCTTAGAGTTATGGATAAATTGACGGGAGAAGAAAACGGGACAGTTTGGCTTTTCAGCGTGCTTTCATCAGATTGCAAGATTGCAAACGTCATTATTTCAACATCGCAACCACAAGTGCTTGCAGATGATGTCACGGGTGTGATATAATGTCAGCATGAAGACTTACAGCACTGAAAAACAAAGAGAAAAAGCGCTTTTGGTGGTTGTTTTAACAAAAAAAGGCGAAAGCAAAAACCGAAAGATTGATGAAATTACAAGATTGGCTGCTTCCACTGATTTAGAGGTGGAAGGAGTTTTTTCGCAAACAATAAAAGAGTTTAATCGTGCAACAGTGATTGGCAGCGGCAAGGTGGAGGAGATTAAAGAATATTTGCAACAGCATCCTGTGGATGTGGTGATTGTGGATTACAAACTTGTAAGCTCACAGATTAAAAATCTTAGTGATGCCTTTGGTACAAGGGTTATTGACAGAGTGGGTTTGATTTTGGATATCTTTGCAAAAGGCGCAAAAACCAACGAGGCAAAATTGCAAGTAAGATTAGCGCAAAATTTATATAACCTTCCTCGTCTTGCGCAGATTAAAGGATCGAGCGGCAGATATGGCAGCGGCAGCGTGGGAATGCGTGGGCCGGGAGAAACCAAACTTGAACTTGACAGGCGTTTGCTTGAAAAAGAGATAGATTCTCTTAAAAAGCAAATTGCAAAAATAAAAGAGCAGCGAAACGTCAACAGGCGTGAGCGTGAAAAAAATGCTATTAAACGTGTTGCAATAGTGGGCTACACAAACGCTGGTAAAAGCAGTTTGTTAAATGTGTTGACAAGAGAGGACATCTATGTTAAGGACAAATATTTTGCCACATTGGATACAACCAGCAGAAAACTGTATTTGGATGGCGAAACGGTGATGTTGACTGATACGGTTGGGTTTATTTCTGATCTGCCGCATGAACTTGTCGAGGCGTTTGCTTCCACACTGGAAGAGGCAAAGCAGGCTGATCTTATTTTGCATGTTGTCGATCCATCGGCAACTTCTTTGACTGATGACAAAGAAAAATATTATATCGAATCGATGAAAGTTACAAACAGTGTGCTTGACAGCATCGGTGCAACAAAAAACAGGATTGTTGCGTTTAATAAATGCGACCTTTTGCCAGCGAGAGAAAAACTTGGTGCTAATGAAATTTACATTTCCACCAAAACTAAAGAGGGCATAGACGATTTAAAGCGCATCATCAAACAAAATCTTGATAATTTGTAATAATTTTAAAAAAATTGATGATTTTTGTTTAAAATAAAATTATTTTGTGGTATATTCTTAGAGATGAAAAATTCATTTAAAAAAGCGTTGTTCACAAGCATTGATTATGCTCTGTTTGCAATCGTTATTGAAATGTTTGTGTTTGTGTATTTTGGATGGGGAATATTTCCTCAATACTTTGTTTTTGATTTGGCGCTGATTTTATTTTTTGCGCTGATTATTTATATTTTGCCATATCAATGGTTAAGAAATGCTGTCACAACCTTAATTATAGGTTTTCAAATTGTTATTTCTTACGCCAACTTTTGCGTTTATCGCAATGTCTCTTCGGTTTTTTGTTTTGATATGTTCAACCTGACTGGCGAAACGGCGCAGGTTTTGGAAGGAAACATGTTCGATTTGTGGTCGCTGGCGTTTTTTATTCCAATAGTCGCAATCTTTGTTTTCAGTTTGGTTGCCATAACCAAACTTAAAGAGCCGCAAGCAGAGCGCAAAAAATTTAACTTGCGCACGCAAGCGTTTGCACTAAGTTTGTTGGCGCTTGTCTCGGTGTTGGGCTATTCGGCAGAACAGGGCTCTGTTTCTGCAAAAACAACAAGCAGTGAAAGTGTGATTGCGGATGCTTCCTTGCACTCCACCTTTTATGTTGCAACTTCAAGCGTCAAAAAGTTTGGAACGTATGGTTATTATATTGAAGACATGTTTAGAAGGCTGTTCAATTACGAAAAAAGCACGATAAGCAAAGAAGAAAGCATGCAGCAACTCTTGACTGAAGAATATCAGCCAACGCAGCAAATTTTATACAACGTTTGCGAAGGCGATGATGTGGTTGTGATCATGGCTGAAAGTTTTGAATGGTTTATGATCAACGAAGAACTTACGCCAGTGCTTTATTCGCTTGCAAATGGTGTTGATTTAAGCAAGCTTGACGTTGCAAACGGTGAATATTTTTATGATTTTACGCCAAATGAAGACGGCACTTACAAATTTGCTCGCACAAGTTTGAATTATTCAGATTTAACCGAGCAAGAAGTTGGGCTGACGCTTATGAACTATCATTCAAAATCTCAAACTGATTATGCAGAGCATAGCGTCATGCTGGGCAGTTATCCATTTAAAGTCAGCTACACCGACACAAGCAAAATTTACGTTGACAACGATTTTGGCTTTACTTTGCCAAATATGTTAAACGAGCGGGGTTACGAGACTTCATATTTCCACACGTGGCTGCGAGATTTTTATAGGCGTGGCGTGGTTAATAAAAAATATGGCTTTCAGGAGCTTATGTTTAAAGAAGATATGACCAAGCTTGAAGACTACACAAGCGATTTGCTTGGAGAAGGCGCAAAGGATAGTGCCTTTATGCAACTTTACTATGATGATTTTACTCATACAGACACTGACAAACCATATCTATCATTTTTTACAACAGTTGCAACACACGGCCCATATGATTATGACTGGACGCTTGAAGAATACTATCCTGTGGTTGAGCAAAGTGATGCTTGGCTGAGAATGCCTTATGACATCGGGCAGGATGCTGATTTGTGGAACGGCTATGTCACCACCGAACTTGCCGGTGCGGTGGATACAGAAATGGCTGTTGCTTATTTAATCTACAATCTTATTTTAGAAGGGCGATTTAAAGACACTGTGATCGTGTTCTATGGCGACCACAACTCCTACTACAATGGAGAAGACAAGGTTTATAAAAATCTTTATTATGATGGAACTTATGAAAAAATAATGGGCAAGCCATACCATTGGGCGCAAGTTGGACAGATGAGCAATTCGTATGGCGAGTTTGATCCTAACAGATATTGCCAACCTGCATTCATATACTCCACAAAAATTACTGACGAGGTTTTGCAAAATAATTCGCATTATGTGACCGATTTTACTCAAACTTTTGATCTTACAGTTTCAATATTAAATCTTTTGGGTATTGACTATTTGCCAGGTGCATATTTAGGTTATCCAATCTATTGTCAAAATGAAGAGGGCGAAAGGTTGTTAAACAACGCTATGATTTCTCCTTCCAGTGGTATTTTTAATGGCGAGATCTTCTCAGATGACGGCAATCAAATTAAATACGTTCAACCTGGCGTGACAGAAGAAGACGTGGCAAACTTTAAATTGAGCGCACAAAAATATTTCAACAAATGGCAGAGAATGACTGGACTTTATGAATACGATTTATATCGTGAGCTTAGAGAATATATTTAAAAAAAGAGGAATTATTTCCTCTTTTTTACATTTTCGTTTAGTTTTTTAATTAAAAAGTCTACATCAATTTCATGAACTTGTGCTGCCTCTTGCAATGTTTCCATTTGGCTCATCGGGCAAAAAATGCAGTGCATGCCAAAACCCATTAAAACATCAGCAAGCGTTTCGTCAATTTCTAAAACCTTTTTAATAGTCATATCTTTTGTGATTAAATTTGCGTTTTCTTTTTTCATAAAAATAATAATAAAAAAATAATTAATAAAAGTCAATAAAAAAATAATAAAAAATTGATTTTTTTGTTATTTTTTGTCTTATTTTTTTATTTTTTCATAATTATTTTTTATCAAACGTAAATTGTAGCATGGAAAATTTATCACAATTAATTTCAAAAAAAGTTTTTTCGCTTGCCAGCGGCAATGAGGTTGGCTATGTTTTAAATGTGGTGTTGGATGATCATCTTGCATGCATTCAAGCGCTGATTATAGTTGACGAGGAGAGCGAGCTTGAAGCCGAGGTTATGGCTTGTGATGTGGTTGTAAAAGGCGAGCATTTGTTTTTGACGGCTGAAAACAAAATAACATACGGTCAAGAAAAGGTGAGAACAAATCCGATTGGCAAGCATGTTTTTACTCAAAAAGGTGAAGATTGCGGCAAAATTAAAGACGTAAGGCTTGAAAAATTTAAAGTAAAGTTGCTTTTAACAGACAAAATGGCATTTTTACCTAAGCATATTGGTGTTTGGGGCAAAGATGCACTGATACTTGGGAAAAGAAAGAAAAAGCCTCAATTTTCGCAGCCAGTTTTTGAGGCGGAAAAGCAGCAATTAGTTTCGATTAATGCCACTCAAGCCGTTAGAGATGTGGCATCTGCGCCGTTTAGAATTACCACAGATGCAAAAAATTTAATTGGGAAAATGGCAACCAGAGATATTTTTGGATTAAATAATGAATTAATTATTAAAAAATTCGAAATAATTACTCAAAAAAAATTAAATGATGCAAAAAAACACAATAAATTAAATATATTATTTTATAATTGCAAATAGCATAAATCGTTTGTATTTTTCCGTTTGTTTGTAGTAAAATATTTACAAGGAGAAAAATACTATGCAGCGTATTATACCAAGGAAGACAAAAGTCAAACTTGAATTTGTTCGAGGGGTGACGGGCTTAGATTTAATCTTGGCGGTTATCGGTGTGGCTGTCGCCGTAATTTTGTTTGCTTCAAACTTTCCGGGGCATTTTTGGGTGGCAGGTGTTTTCACAATTTTCTTTTTGTCAATCTTTATAAAAGTTGCCGATGAAGAAAGGTTTTATGTCACAGTGGCATACCTGTTCAGATTTATGGCACAAAAGAAAAAGTTTTCGGTTGAGGCTGAAAAAGGCAGAAAATCTGACATCGGTGAGATGGTGCCGTTTGAAAGCATCTATCAAGACAGGTTCATCAACTTTGGCACTTACTATGGACAGGTTATTGAAATTAGGCCGGTGCTTTTTGGATTGCTTACAGAATACACGCAAGATAATGTTATCGAAAGCTTTGCAAATGCGCTCAGGCGTCTTTCGCCAGATCAAACTTGCGCAATCATAAAGTTAAACTTGGCAATGGTGCTGGATAATTACATATATAATGAAAACAAAAAATATGAACTTCTTTTAGAGATGCAGTATGAAGGTCAAGTGACTGAAAAAGAGGTTGATGCAAGAAGCCCTATTTTTGAAGAGCGTGTTTCGTATATGGAACAGCTAAACAGAAGAGACAAGGTTTATAAAGATCATTTTTATGTAGTCGTTTTTGACAAGGACATGGACTTGCTGGAAAACACAGTCAACGGCATGATAAACTCGCTGGCATCTTCGCTTTCACCAGTCAGCGCAAAAAGGCTTTATGGCAGTGATTTAACAATCTTCTTAAAAGCAAACTACGGCAGAGAGTTTGATCAAAGAGATTTGGAAAGCATCCCACTTTCACAGCACATGGATTGGGCTAAACCAAAATCAATCAAATTCAAAGCGGCAAAATATTTGATTGATGACAACCCATTTAGAACTTATGCCATCACAGACTATCCTTTGAATGTGGGGAACGCATGGGGCTCAGACATATTTTTGCTTGACAGAACCAAAGTTGTGATGAAATTTAACCAAGTTCCTAAATATAATGCAGAACGTTCCATCGACAAAGCAATCATGGATATGGAAAGTAAGCTTTATAGAACGGGGCGCTCTTCAAGCCGAATTGAACTTGAAACACACGTTGAAACTTTGCGAGATTTGTTGGTTTCGCTTAAAAACAACAATCAACAACTTTACGATGTCAACACATACATAACTTGTGAAGATGCTGCAAAGAGAGATGTTAAGGCTATGCTTAAACAAAGCGGCTTTAAATTTAGCGAAATGTTTGCTCGTCAGCAAGACGCATTCATCAGCAGCAATATTTCACGTAGAGATAACATTAAAAACTACCGCAGAGGCATTCCAACCTCAACCTTGGCGGCTGTGTTCCCATTTATTTCAAGTGCGCTGCAAGATGAGGGCGGAATTTACATCGGTGACAACGAATATCCAGTTTTTGTAGATTTCTTTGCCAGAGACAACACTCGTGTCAATTCCAACATGATGGTTATTGGTAAGTCGGGTTCTGGTAAAAGTTACGCCACAAAAACGTTGCTTGCAAACCTCGCAGCAGACAACTGTAAAATCTTTATTCTTGACCCTGAAAAAGAATATGCACTTTTAACTGAACATTTGGGCGGAAAGTATATAGACGTTGGTTCTTCTTTGCACGGAATTATCAACCCGTTCCACGTGATCGCATCGCTGGATGAAAATGACGAAGAAGAGCCTGAGGAAGAGGAAGAAGAGGACGAGGTAGACCTTGAAACCTTCAAACCTAAAAAGAAAAAGAAAAAGGCTCAGGTTATCAACGACTCGTATTCGCAGCATTTGCAGTTTTTGGAGCAGTTTTTCAGAAGCATTTTGGAGGGCATAAGCTCGGATGCGTTTGAGCTTTTAAACTCCCTCATCGTAGACGTGTATAAAAGCAAAGGAATTGATGAAAACACCTACATTCCAGATTTAAAACCTCAAGATTTTCCTATCTTTGATGATTTGTATAAACTTATATTGGAACGCATCAAAACTTGTAAAGACGATTTTACTATGCGTAACTTGATGACGATTGAAACCTATATCAAAAAGTTTGCTACGGGCGGAAGAAACAGCAAACTTTGGAATGGGCCAACGTCAATCGAAACCAACGAAAACTTTGTGTGCTTCAACTTCCAGTCGCTTATTGCAAACAACAACTCGCTTTTAACAAACGCACAAATGTTGTTGGTGTTTAGATACTTAAACAACGAAATTATTAACAATAAAGACTTTAACGCAAAATATCACAAAGGCGATAAGAAAAACAACC
Organism: uncultured Clostridia bacterium; assembly: GCA_944384475.1. Lineage (GTDB taxonomy): Bacteria > Bacillota > Clostridia > Christensenellales > UBA1242 > Caccovivens. The sequence continues at coordinate 22,546 of CALWTN010000032.1, read as the reverse complement.
GTAAAATCATCATTGCGGTTGACGAAGCGCACGTGTTCATCAACCCACGCTATCCAATAGCGCTGGACTTCATGGCACAAATGGCAAAACGTATCCGTAAATATTGGGGAATGCAAATTGTCATCACTCAAAATATCGCCGACTTTGTGGGAAGCGAGGAAATTCAACGTCAATCAACGGCGGTTATCAACGCTTGTCAGTATTCGCTTATCTTCTCGCTTGCGCCAAACGATATCAACGACTTGGTTGAACTTTATAAAAAGTCGGGTGGTATTAACGAGGAAGAACAAAACGCCATTGTTACTGCTGGATTAGGACAAGCCTTCCTCATCACTGGCCCAACCAACAGAACTATGATTCAGGTTGTGGCTCAGGATTATATCAGATCGATATTCTCAAACGCAAACGAATAAAAAAGGGGTTTATGCAAAAGGTTAGTTTTAAATTAAAAAGATTAATCGCATTTGTCAGCCTGGGAGTGGTTTTACTGCTCGCTGGCCTCTTTTTTGTCGGTTGTGGCGAAAGCGCCGCAGCAAAACTTACCATCACACCGGATAAAACCAACATAACGTTGTTTGCAGGCGAAAGTGAAGAGGTTACTTTCACTTTGGGCAACAAAGAAAAAGGCGTTGACAGTTTAATTAACTTTTCGCTTATTGACAGCACCGTTGCTTCAAGCGAAAGTGAGCACGTTTTGTTGGAAGTTGTCAGCCAGCAAGACACACAAACAACGGTTAGGTTGACTGGCAAGAGCGGCGGAAAAACAACTCTTGTGGCAACGACCAATGAAGGCAACAAGCAAGCGTTTGTATACATTGATGTAAAGCAATATTCATCCTCTTTAAGTTTAAAAGATGATGTGCTTTTATATGTTTCAAACACCACCGATTTTGTGCCAAGTGAAGAGATGTATAACTTTGAAGAAAACTCGACAGAGAGAAATTTAACTTTCCACAAAACCGAAGTTGAAAATGAAATTAGTGATGAAAATCAATTTGTAAGTGTAAAACTCACTTACGACCAACAAAATAATCAAAACATAATCACTTTTGTCAAAGAAAATGGCGAAACTTTTGGAGATACAGTGGTTTCGCTTGGCAGCCAAATCAATTTTATGGCCAGATATGAAAACGGGCAAACTTTGGAAATCAGCTCGCTGAGATCTTATTTCACCGTTTTGACGGGTTTGGGCGAGGATGCCATACAAATAACTTTAAATTCTCAGCCTGTTGATTTGCAGCAGGGGCTGACGATTATTGCAAACGATATTGAAGGCAGGCAGGAGGTTGAACTTGTTGTAAAAGTGCCTTCATATATTGCAAATTTAGGCGCTGTAAATGAACAGAATTTTATTCAATTTGAAGATATTGTTAAAGATGGCGGAGTTTTAACTATAAGCAGAGAGAAGGTTAGAGAAGGCGATCCACTTTTTGAAGCGGGCTTTGCAACTTATAGATATAAAATTACAAGTGCCACCATTCAAGCATGTTCCACGGGCATTGATTTTAAATTGTTTTATATGATTGATGGTCAATCTTTTGAAAATGCGCAGGACGAGGCGGTATCTCAGAAACTCACTTTGCCAGTTCAAATTAAAGTTGCACCAAGCAGAGTTGTTGTCAATGGCTATGAAGAGACGGCCGTTGAAAATCATTACAACTTCTACAACTTTTATGATGGCGATTACGGCTGGCAACAATTTAATGTTGAAGTTTTCAGAACCGACAGCAGTTTTGATTATGTTGAAATGACTTTTGAAGATGATGTTGTCGTTACTTACAAAGGCAGAGAGGCAAGCTCGCCTCTTCACATTGACAATGTCAGAGAGCCGGTGTATGTTCGTGGCTCAAAGACGGCTGTTCCAACTGAGCAAGAAAAAAGCATTCAGTTTAAGGTTGTGAGTGAGTATGTCACTGGTGGCGACATCACATACTCAGTAAATTACAAAATTTCGACTGGTGCAACTGTATTAAAATTTGACGATTCAAACAAACCTTATGAATATTCTGTAAATAACGACAACACGGGCATTTTTATCTCGACTTCGCAGGGAAGGCAAACATTTACGCACTTAGTCACCGATTATGATTTCAGCTTTGCAACACCGTCTTTCCATGATGGCGATTCTTCTTGTGTGAGCGTTCAGTTTGTTTCAAATGAAGAGGAACAACTGGCTGATGAGAATGTTGTGCTCTTGCGTGTTGAGCCTCTTAAAAAAGGCATTGCAACTTACAAGATAACGCTGGACAACGGCGTTTCAAAGCTTATAACTTTTAGAGTTATTGACACGTTTGACTCGCTTTCAGTAAACCTTTCAGGTGTGGGCAATGATGGCGTGATTACTTATGAAAAAGTTGAGCCAGATCAGGATGAAGAGCTTGGCGAAATAAGCGATCAAATGAATGTCGTTGTGCAAAACTCTTCGACTGACACAGAGGTGACTTATGGCAAACGTGCCACTTTTGAGCTTTCAAGCAGTCACGGAAACACAATTTTTAAAGATATAGATTACAGTTTTTCAGAAGAGGGCTTATTCGGCATTGCAGAAAATGGCAAGGCGATTTATTCTGTTTCATCCTTCACTTTTGGACAGACTGTTTTAGATTTTGAAGTGACGGGCGAAATTGTAAACGATTTTGTTAAAGAAGAACAAACAAGATATGCAAGGGTTAATTTAACAAGCGCCGTTCCAGTTTCTTCTTTTAACATCTACAAAAACTCAGAAACAACGCCAGCACATAACGTATCCTTGTTTGTGGGCAATAATGTCAGTGATTCATCTTTGCAAACGGTTACTTTCACAACCTCTTTGCTTCCTTCAATAGCCTATGGATTTTATGAGGCAAGCGCAGACGAAATCACTGGCGAAATTACTGGCGAAATGAAGAACGATTCTTTTAAGCAAGAATATATCTACTGGACATTAAACGACACAACATCTGCTTATTATATGAACAATCAGCCTGCAACCACCATGGTTTATGGCAACACTTACAAGATTGGAAACAGCGCAGATAATTATTTTGGAATTTTTGACACCACAAAAATGACCTTTACAGTAAACAAAAACTATGGTTTTACTTTTAATTTCACGCTTTTTGCATCTTTAAGGCAGTATGGTGTGGCAAAATATTTTCCAATCACCATTGAAGGTGAGGCGTATGATAATGTTACAAACATTTACACTAATTTAGATCAACAAAGCAATTTGATATTTTCTCCAACACAAACAAATTTTGAAATAGGCGTGTTTTTAAATCCAACAACGGCTACGGACAAGGGCATTGTTGTGAGATATATTTCTGCAAATGAAAACACTCAAGATTTGCTTATCAACCTGCCTGAACCGATAAGTTCGTCAGATGAGCAAAGCGGCGATGTGACTTTGGTTAAGATCAACGACAGCGGCGCATGGCTTGTTAAAGTGCAATTAAACAGCAAAATTTTGGCAATCAACGCCGATCAACTTGGAACTTTGAAGGGAACATTACAAATAATACCAAACGCTTGGTTTGTTGACAATAAAATTGTCGCTGGTTATGAAAACAATGTTGTTTCAATAAATTTCAACTATGAAAACGGCTCTGAAGCAAATCCGTTCTGGCTGCAAAATGCCGAGGATGTTAAAAAGATTGGCGACAGTGCCGCAGCTATGAAATCGCATTACAGGCTTGAAACCACCATTGATATGAGCGGTTATGCGTCAATATTCCCACTTGGTAAAAATTTAGATGAAAAAGACAGAGCCTTCAGCGGTTCTATCATCAGCCAAAGCGGGAGCGCTGCGATAAAGGGGCTTAACATCACAGAAGGCGTTGACGGTTGTTATGGCATGTTCTCTGAGATTTCAGGCAAAATTTCGGGCATCGCTTTTGAAGGAAGCATCAATATACCAGCAGCAGAACGAAACGCAAACATTGGCTTGGTTTGTGGCGTTTTAAGTGGAGAATTAGGAAATGATTTTGTAATTTCAGAAAATTCAAATGGTGAAACAAAAGAGGTTACAATTACAGGCAGCGTTTCTGCCAGAATTTTAAGCAGCAACATCTCTTTGGCAAGCGGCAACATCGGCGGATTGGTTGGTGTAAACAACGGCTTAATTTACAACATGAACGTCATCTTTGAAGACGAGATGCAGGTGAGTGGCAATGCACAAACATATGTCGGTGGCATAGTTGGTAAAAACGGCGGGGTTATTAAAGGATATAGCGAGCAGCAGCGTGCGCAGTTGTTTGGCTATTCGGCTTACTCTGTTTACGCATTAATTTCAGCAATGAGTGAAGACGACAGCATGCTTAGTTGTGTTGGCGGAGTCAGCGGATATTCAGATGGCGATGGCGGAATAACTGAAATTTTGGCAGGCGGAGAGTTGTTTGGCGACAGCGTGGGTGGCATAGTTGAAACTATTTCAAGCGGCGAACTTTACAACATAACCACACGAGTTATGGTTAGAGGCAAGCAGGTTGCTTTGGTGGGTGTCACAGTGGGCGATAGTGTGAAATGTCCACCAAACAACACAATCCCAGAGAACAGTTACATAAAAATTCAGGCAACAGATGATGGAGCGCATTTGGGAATTTATGCATCAATGGGCGTGTTGTTTGCAACACAATCGCCATATCAAGATATGCAAGACAGAAACAGTAGAATTGCTTTTTTAAATTCTAACATTAGTTGCAGCGAAGAGAATGGCTATGAGTTTTCATCTTATATAACAAGAGAAAAAATTGACAACCCAATGCAGGCAAATATTGACAACAATTACACATTGGAACAATATTTTGCAGATTTTATAGTAGTCAACGAAGTGGCAAGAAATGTTATAGACTATCAAGATTTTGCTAAGAAAACCACCTCATTAAACATTCAACCAAACGAAAAAAATGGCTTTTATGCTATGACGCCAGTTGATGACAACGTGGAAAATGCTAAAACGGTTATCAACATGTTCTATTTTGAGGCAGCAGGCAGCTATCAAAATGGCGAATTTACAACCTCAGATTTATATAAAGCGCAAGAGGCTTTGCAGCCACTCAACACGCTGAACATTGGCGATGATCTTTATCCTTTTACTGTTGAAGGTTCAGATTTAACGATAACTTCTTTAAGTCCAAAGTTGCAAATTTCAGAGACAGGGCAGATTATTGTTAAAGGCACAGGCTTGGCACGTGTTGAAATCAGCAGTCTTTTAAACCAAAAACAAAATGAAACAATCTATTTAAATATTATCAACTATTTTAACGTGCTTTCTTATATAAACGGCACAGAAACAGGCATCTTCAATGTTGGTGATTTAACGCTCGGCAACAACTCGTCTTTTAAAGTTTATTCAAATTCGGGTGTCAACGTGTTGGTTTCGCCATCATATATACTTGATCAATCATCAACAAATGAAACGGGCATATTTATAGATAGAGACGGGCTTGTGCATGTGGATGGAAAATTAATTCAGCTTGCAAAAAGCGATTCGGTTTCAGTTTCTGTGACGTTGCCAGAAGATAAAACGGAGTTGCAGTATGGCTATTACACCACAACACAAGATGGAATAACCTTTGTTAAAAAGACAACTGCCAGCGTTTCTTCTGAAAACATGGTGGATACAATAAACCTTTCAGCTTCAATAAACACGACAGTTGATGGCGTGAATTATACGCTTGGCATAACCACTTTGAACGGCGTGACAATCAATTATTTTGAAGGCGCAACGGCGATTAATACCAAAAAAGATAAATATGTTTTAACACCAAGCAATGCTGTTACAGACGTGGTGATGATCACTTCTGATGATAGCGATGATGTTTTGAGTGATGAAAATGAGCAATACTTTAAAATTGTTGATGAAAGCGGCAAAGAAAGTGGCTTGTTTGATGTTTCAATAACAAAACAAAGCGATTTGACTTTTAATTTGAACATAAGCGTTGATAAAACTTCAGCTGAATTTGAAAATAGGCGTGAAGAGAATATTTACAAAACTTATTATTTAAGATTGTGCGCAAAATCAAATCCAAACACAGTTTTAAAGGAAATTGAAATTGCTTTGCATAAAGAAAATGTTGATACAATTTCGGTTATTAATTATCCTGAAGTATCATCTCTTTTAGAGTCCGATTTTGTTTTGCCGGGCAGAAGTGGAGTGCTTTCAGTAACCTTAACTCCTATTGATGCTGATTTTGAATATGTTGAAATTACAAACGATGCTATCAACAACTTGCAGGGTGCAAGCTCAGCTTCTTTTGTGCTTGGATATATGGATGAAAACCTAAAATTTGTTGAAGTCAGTGGCGCAGCAGTCATCAATGGCGGCATTAGGATTTCAAGAGACGTGCTTGAAAACATGCAAAACGCTGCTGAAGAAAAATTCTATCAAGGGCAATTCTATGTGCGTTACATGTTCTCAAACCTAAACGTTGAAGATGGCCAGAGTGTCGGCATTAATATCACAGTTAAGCAAAATGATCAACTTTTGACAGAAAAGTTGGTTTACAAGCTTTATAAACAAGATCTTGTTTCGATTGATTTTGCAGATTATCCAGGCAAAACTCAAGTTGCAAGAGGGCTTACTTATGACATGAAAATCACCGCTGTGGGCTATGATCCACAAACTATTGAAGTGACCTCTTCAAATCCTCAACTTGCACAAGTCGCTTATGACAAAGAAACAGGAAAATGCACACTTACAATCACAAACGATACTATTGATTACAATAATAACAATAACAAATTTAAAATAACCCTTCAAGCAAGCAAAGTAAATCAATTTGGAGAGATAATCCCTGAAACTGATGAACTAGATTTGCAGATTTTGGAATTTGTAATCAATTATGCTTACAACGAAACAAATCAAGATATAATTTCTGGCATGAATAGCGGCGTGATTGATATGGCTGTAGGTGAAAAAAATGATGTTGCTGTGGCATTTAACGATATGATTGAATACAATCAAGCCAACACAACAGTAGATGCCTATGTGACCAATTTCTTAAACGAACTTACCAATTTTGGCGTTTGGACGTTGTATACAGACCTCAATGTAAACAACGCATATGGCATACCTGTTCATACTCTGCCATTAGACAAAGAGAAAGCAACCTCAAGCGTTTTTGGCAGTGATGTTGAAATTGTAACTCCATATTTAAAAACGTCTGGCTATTCAGTCACAACGCTTAAAACGCATCAGCCTGAAAATGGAAGATATTTCTTCTCGTTTGAGGCAAGATTCAAAATTGACAATGGTTTATATGTGGCAGTAGCCGATTGGGAAGATACTGCTGTAGGATTACAAAAAGTTTACACAGAGTTTAAGGTTTATTCATACATGCGTGGCTCTGAGCAAAGCCCAAATCCAGTGTCATCCTATGAAGAATTTCTTGCGATGGAGGCAGGAGGATATTACATACTGCTTAGTGATATCACCATCCCAGCAAATCAGTTCCAACCTCTTAACACAGAAATTGCTTATTTTGATGGAAACAACTTTAAATTCATTTTCGATAGCGCTGAATACAACATTGCTGACGCAAGCTATGCGGGGCTGTTTGGCACTGTTGGAACGCAAACGGTTTTGAAAAACATCACTATTCAAGTTGGAGGAGAGAACACAAACGCAGTTTCATTTGTTTCTAATTCTGCGATGAATGTATCTTTTGGGCTTGTGGCTGGGCTTAACAATGGTGCAATCACCAATGCAAGCGTAACCACCTTGGAAGGAAACTCTGTTCATTTAACTTTTGCTTCCTCGACTCCTGCTTCAGAAGGATATTACATTGGCGGCGTTGCAGGGCAGAACACTGGATTTATCACAAACAGCCGCTCTTCTATCAACGCAAGCAGTTTGGTGAGCATGGGTGGATTGGTTGGCCTAAACCAAGGCACGATTGCTTCTTCGGCGTTTACAAAAGGGCTGCTTGAATGCCGCTCTACTTACAACGATGTGTTTAAAATGGGTGGTTTGGTTGCAGTCAACAGCGAAAATGCTAACATACTCACAAGTTACGTCTCGGGCGAGGTTACCGCCAACAAGGTTTATTCTGACGGAACCAGCAGCATGCTTAACTCAAGCGTTCAAGTGGGCGGATTTGTTCACACAAATCAAGGCTCGATTGAAGACAGCTATTCAAACATCCCAATTTTAACCTCTTCACGAAGCGCAGGATTTGTTTATACAAACACGGCACGCATTGAAAGATGCTTCTCGACAAGCAAGATTACAGGCGATAACAGTGCGACAAACTATTATTTTGCAGGCGATGGCGAAGGCACTTTTGAAGATTGCTACTATATCAAGGGCAATATGATAAACGTAACGCTTTCTCCGCTTTCGCATGAAGGCGTTTCGGCATTGGAATACAATGAAGATGACGGTCAAGTAACAAAAAATGATTTTGCAAACTTGACAACATATTTTGCAAACTATGCTTATTCTACCTCTAAAAGTTATAACGCCGTTTGGTTTTATAGTGACGGTGCGGTTACAGATAAATTCAACGGCATGCAATTTGCTGGCGGCAGGTTGGAGCTTGTAAGCGCAAACCTTGTGGCAACCAGCCAAAAAGAAAACATTGGCACGACAACTGATGCTAATGGAGTGACGGTTTATCAATATGCCACAGTTGACGGAACGCCGGAAGATGGCAGTGAAACCAACCCATATATCATCTACTCAGCGCAAACTTTGGAGAGTTATTTAGTAACTCCAAATAAAATTGCATCCAAAAATTATCGCATTATTTGTGATATATCCTATACCGACTTTACTGTCGATTACACAGGGCTTTACGATATCGATTTGCGTGGAAACTTGGAGGGCAATGGTTCAACCATAAGTGAAATACAACTTGTTTCAAGCAAACAAAGCGATAACGCAGGGCTTTTTGGCAAAATTACAGGACAATCAAACATAAACGCAAGCGTTATGAACTTAAATATTGTTCCGCAAGAAGTTGCTTTTACAAACTCAAACATTGTTGGAACTTTGGCGGGAACTGTGCAGAATGCAAATATTTACAACATCAATGTTTATGGTTCTTCATCAGGGCAGGACATAAACGAGAGTGACGAATTGGTGACAGTGACGGGTAAAAACATTGTCGGAGGCGTTGTTGGGCTGACTTTGGGTGGCTATAACATTAAAAATGTCAACTCAATGATAAGCGCTTTTGCAACCAATGTGCCTTCTTTGAAAACCAATGTTGATTATGAAAGTGAAGCATTGTCTGAGTTGTCGTTTGCAGGCGGTGTGGTTGGCTATCTTGGCGGCAGAGGTTCACTTAAAAATGCAACAATCACAAATGGAACAATCAACATCTTAGCAGCAAAAGCAGGACTGATGTTTGGCGGAATTGCAGCACAAGCCTCGGCGGATAATGTTTTTGTAAACGTCAACGCATCAATGCAAATAAAAGCATATAAATATGGCGGATTTATCTCTGGAGAGATTAAAGGCTCGCTTTCAAATGCTTATGTTTATGGATATGGCGTAACCGGCGAAACTTTTGTGTTACAACCTTATGTTCCAAATGGTGTTGGCGGAATTGCTGGGTTGTTGCGAGATGGCGGAAAAATTGACACCGCATATATGAATCAAGGCTTTGTGATAAGCGAAGAAACTTCGGCCGCTATTGAGATTGACACTGTCGACTATGTAGGCGGTGTTGTTGGAAGAGTTGAAGGCAACAACAATAAAATTTCAAAAGTTTTGGTTGATGCAAGTTTAACTGGCAGAAGCACAGTCGGCGGTATAGTGGGATCTGTGGCGCAAAATGGCTATATCATAATAGACGAAGTAGCGATCAAAAAAAGCACGTTCTTGTTGCAAGGTCAAACCGCATTGCCAGTTATGGGTGGCATGATTGGTCAAATAAATTTAAATGCAGTTGTTTCAATAAGCAACAGCTACAGCCAAGCAGATTTAACCATTGAAACCTACACATACTCAACTCAGATAACCGCAAACTACGGTGGAATAGTTGGGGCTAACAGTGGAACGCTTTCACTTTCGAATATATACACAACATCTGTGTATAACTTGAAGCTTGAAGATAAAAATTCAGCTGATGCAACAGGGGTTGTGGGAGGAGTTCAGGCAGGATCTCCGCCATCATATTTCAGTAAGGATAATACCAGATACTTTGCGATAAATCCAGAGACATATGTAGGATGGGTAAATGGAAGTGCGTCGAGCCCAGAGGATTATTGGGACACTGACACGACTAAAAAAGAGGTTGCGTATCAGTTTAGTGGCTCAAATTTAACTGTGACGAACGTGATCAACAGTTCATTACAAAGTGCTTATGCAGAAGGCAATTTTGACCTGCTCGGCTATGGCTACACAACCATTCAAGCACGAAAATTTAATTCGGCTATAGAGATAAACCAAACAGAGTTTGGTAAGGATGTGTATAGTTTAAATGAGGAAAAGGGTATGATTAATCGAGGTGATGAGCCGTTAGACATAGCAGAAGCACTTGAAGCGTTCTATAACTTTGGAGATTCAAGCATTTGGAATCGCTCGGCAACAGCATTTTCTACATTAAGCTTTGAAAGCACATTGCGCATATAACTTTCTAAGCATTCATTTTAAAGTTTTTACTTTTTGGTTCTCAGTATAAAACTCTACAAAATGAAAATTTAACGTGAAAAAAACAAAAAAATTGTTGACAAAATTTTTTAGATATGATAGAATGCAATAGACGATTATGTGCAAGTGTGAAAATCATGTATCTTAAGGCTTAAAAAAGGGTTTTTTAAGGCGTTTTAATAGGCGCTTTATACCCTTTTTTTTGTTGTTTTATCGCACATTGACAAATTTATAAGGAGAACGACATGGCATTATCACTAAAAAAACAGAAATTTGGCAGAACCGAAAGATATTCTTTCGCAAAATTAGATGAGATTTGCCCAATCCCTGATCTTTTAAGCATCCAAAAGGATTCCTATAAAAATTTTATTGAAAAGGGAATCAGAAGTGTTCTTGACGAGTTTTCGCCTGTGGTTGATTACAGCACAAAGGCAAAACTTTATTTTCTTGATATAAATTTGGCAGACAAGCCAAAATATTCTATAAAGGAGTGCAAAAGAAGAGGCGCTTCTTACTCTGTTCCGCTTAAAGTTAAAGCAAGGTTTGTTATTGAAGAAACAGGCGAGGCTGTCGAGCAAGAAGTTTTCTTTGGTGATATTCCACTTATGAGCGAACATGGCTCTTTTCTTACAAACGGAATTGAAAGAGTTGTTATTTCACAAATTCTTCGTGCGCCAAGTGTTTATCTTACCAGAGAAAAAGAAGACAACTCAACCCTTCGTGCTCAAATGATTCCTGAAAGAGGAATGTGGCTTGAAATTGAGCAGGGCGCTAATGAAGCGGTGAAAATGGTTGTTGACAGACAACACAAATTTTCTATCGGTGTTTTCTTGAAGTGCTTTGGCTTTACAAGTGCTGAAATCGAAAAACTTTTTGGCGGAAACAAATATATCAAAGCGGCACTTGATCGTGAGCCGCAACAAACGCAAGATGAGGCGCTTTTAGAGTTCGCAAGAAAATCTCGTCCATCAGATGTTCCTTCTGCAGAATCTACAAGAAATTACTTAAATGCATTTTTCTTTACAGATGCATATTACAATCTTGCAAATGTTGGACGTTTTAAATTTAACCGCCGTCTTGCTCTTGCAAATAGATTGCCAGGGCTTGTTGCTGCAGAAAACATTGTCGCAAAAGACGAAGTTTTGGTTAAAGCAGGCGAAATAATTTCCAATGAACAAGCTAGACAAATCCAAGATGCAGGCATCAACGAAGTTTGGATTCAGGTCAACGGCAAAAAGCATTTGATGAGAGGCAACAACAGGGTTAGACTTAGTGCAGTTATCCCATGTGATGAAAAAGCCCTTGGCATTACTGAGGAAGTTTATTATCCAACTCTCATGCAGATTTTAAAGGAAAACAAAACCAAAGAAAAGCGTTTGGAAGCAATCAAAGAAAATGCTAAAAACTTGCTTGTTACAACGCTGACCATGGATGATATTTTGGCAACAATCAGCGTTTATCTCGATTGTCTTGAAGGTGTTGGCTCTTACGACAAAGTTGACCACCTTTCAAACAAACGCCTTGCCACAGTTGGCGAACTTTTGTGCAAAGCATTCCGCACAGGTGTTCAAAAACTTTCAACAAACATCAGAGAGACTTTGCAAGGCAAAGAGCTTAGCGAGGTTACTCCATCACAAATTATCAATCCTAAACCAATCAACAAAGCACTTAAAGATTTTGTTTCACAATCACAACTTTCACAACTTATGGATCAAAACAACCCACTTTCAGGGCTTTCTCAAAAGCGAAGAATTTCCGCTGTCGGCCCTGGCGGTGTTAAAAAAGAGCGTGCTGACGTTAGCATTCGTGATATTCATTACACTCACTACGGCAGAATTTGTGCGATTGAAACCCCAGAAGGACAAAGCATCGGCTTGATTGATAACCTTGCCACTTACGCTAAGGTAAACGAATATGGATTTTTGGAAACTCCTTATCGTCCAGTTGACAAAGCAACAGGCGTAGTATCAAAGAAATATCAATACATGATGGCGGATGTGGAAGATAAAGCCTACATCGCTCAGGCAATAGAGCCACTCGATGAAGAGGGCAGGTTTATCAACAAACGTGTAATGGCTCGTCATGGCGCAACCATGGGTGAAGTTCCAGCAAGCCAAATTGACTTTATGGATGTTTCGCCACGTCAATATATTTCTGTGCCAAGCGCACTTATTCCTTTCCTTAACTCCAACGAAGTTAACCGTGTGCTTATGGGTGCAAACATGCAAAGACAGGCTGTGCCTGTTCTTAGGCCAGAAGCACCAATCGTTGGAACAGGTATGGAATATAGAGCGGCACGAGACAGCGGCGCACTTGGAATTGCTAAGCGAGCAGGAACGGTTAGCTATGTCAGCGCAGACGAGATTAGAATTTTAACCGAAAAAGGCGATGAAGATATCTACAAACTTACAAAGTTTGAAAAGATGAACCAAGAGACTTGCAACAACCAAAAGCCTTGCGTTAAAAAGGGCGAAAAGGTTAAAGAAGGCGATGTTATCTATGACGGATATGCCTGCGACAATGGCGAGCTTGCTCTTGGCAAAAATGTGCTTGTTGGTTATATGAACTGGCAAGGTTACAACTTTGAAGACGCTATCCTCATCAACGAGCGTTTGGTTAAAGAGGATGTTTATACAACCATCATCTTGAAAGAGGAAGAAATTTCTTGCAGAAACACTAAACTTGGCGATGAAGTTATCACTCGTGACATTCCAAACCTTGGCGAAGAGGCTCTTAAAAACCTTGATGAAAACGGAATTATCCGTGTGGGCGCAGAGGTTAGATCGGGCGACATCCTTGTTGGAAAGGTTACCCCGAAAGGCGAAACCGAACTTACGCCAGAAGAGAGATTGCTTAGAGCTATCTTTGGTGATAAAGCAAGAGAAGTGAGAGACACATCTCTTCGTGTTAAGCATGGTCAAGAAGGTGTTGTTGTAGATGTTCAAGTCTTCTCAAAGAAAAACAAAGATGAGCTTGATGCTGGCGTAAACATGCTTGTTAAAGTGACTATTGCTCAAAAACGTAAACTTTCAGTCGGGGATAAAATGGCTGGACGTTATGGAAACAAGGGCGTTGTGTCAATTATCATGCCTGAAAATGATATGCCATACATGGCAAACGGCCGTCCGCTTGACATTTTGCTAAACCCATTGGGTGTAACATCAAGAATGAACATCGGACAGGTTCTTGAAACACACTTGGGACTTGTTGCAGGATCGCTTGGTTGGAAGATTGCAACTCCAGATTTCGATGGTGCGGATATCGACCAAATCCAAGAATTGCTTGTAAGCAACAATTTCCCAGCTGACGGCAAAGTTCAGCTTTATGATGGAAGAACAGGCGAGCCTTTTGACAACCTCACAACGGTTGGTTACAAATATATGCTTAAACTTGAACACATGGTTGACAGCAAAATCCACGCTCGTTCAATTGGTTCATATTCACTCATCACTCAACAGCCTCTTGGTGGTAAGGCGCTGTTTGGAGGACAAAGATTTGGTGAAATGGAAGTTTGGGCTTTGGAAGCATACGGCGCAAGCCACGTTCTTCAAGAAATGCTTACCATTAAGTCGGATGATATAACTGGAAGAACAAAAACCTATGAATCTATCATCAAAGGTCTTCCAATCGCAGAACCGGGAATACCTGAATCCTTTAAAGTTTTGGTTAAAGAATTGCAAGCGCTTGGTTTAGACATCAAAATTTTGACTGAGGCTAATCAAGAAATTTCGATCAACGAACTTTCAATGGATGAGCAAGATGATCATGTTGCTCCAATAGAAGCAGAACATGATTTTGATGATATGTCACTTGACTTTGACGATTTGCTTAAACAGGAAGCACAAAAACCTGAGGAAGAAGAGGATGAGGTGAAAAAGGCGTATGAAGAAGAAATTGCTTCTTCAGCAATAGACACAGCAGATCTTTTCGATGATTTTGGAGATTTTGACGAATAATATTTGACAGAAAAAAAGGGAGAAAGTTATGTTTGAACTCAATAACTTCGATTCAATTAAAATAGGCATTGCTTCACCAGAGAAGATAAGAGAATGGTCTCATGGTGAAGTAACCAAGCCTGAAACAATCAATTACAGAACACAGAAGCCTGAGAAGGACGGTCTTTTTTGCGAGAAAATTTTCGGGCCAAGAAAAGACTGGGAGTGCCACTGCGGAAAATACAAGCGCATTCGTTATCGTGGAGTAGTGTGCGACAAATGTGGTGTGGAAATCACTCGTGCCAAGGTTAGAAGAGAAAGAATGGGTCATATAGAACTTGCTGCTCCTGTGACACATATTTGGTATTTTAGATCTGTGCCATCCAGAATTGGAACTCTTTTGGATCTCACTCCAAAAGCACTTGAACAAGTTGTATATTATGTAAACTACATTGTGATTGATCCTAAAAACACAGAATTTGTATACAAACAAATCATTACTGATAAAGAATATCGTGATGCTATTGAAAAATATGGCTACGGCGCATTTGAAGCAGGAATGGGTGCAGAGGCTATTAAAAAATTGCTTTCGCAAGTTGATCTTAAAAAGGAAAGCAAGGCTTTGAAAGACGCTTTGCCAACCATGAAAGGGCAGAGAAGAATTAAAGCCATCAAAAAACTTGATGTTGTAGAGTCTTTCCTTAAAAGCGGGAATGATCCAACTTGGATGGTATTGGACGTGTTGCCAGTGCTTCCGCCAGATCTTCGCCCAATGGTGCCTCTTGATGGAGGAAGATATGCTTCTTCTGATTTAAACGATCTTTATAGACGTGTTATCAACAGAAACAATCGTCTTAAAAAACTGATGGAGCTTGGTGCACCAGAGGTTATCATCAGAAACGAAAAGCGTATGCTTCAAGAGGCCGTTGACAACCTTATTGATAACGGCAAGCGTGGCAAAGCTGTGCAAGGCTCTAAACAAAGAGATTTAAAATCTTTGACAGCAATGCTTGGCGGAAAGCAGGGTAGATTTAGGCAAAACTTGCTTGGAAAGCGTGTTGATTATTCAGGACGAAGCGTTATCGTTGTTGGGCCTGAACTTAAAATGTATCAATGCGGATTGCCAAAAGAGATGGCGCTTGAACTTTTCAAGCCGTTTATTATAAACAGACTTATCGAACTTAACAAATCCAACAATATCAAAAGCGCAAAGCGCATGATCGAAAGAGAAAAACCTATTGTTTGGGATATTTTGGACGAGGTTATTAAAGAGCATCCTGTTCTTCTTAACCGTGCTCCAACTCTTCACAGATTGTCAGTGCAAGCGTTTGAACCAGTGCTTGTTGAAGGCAGAGCAATCAAGCTTCATCCGTCTTCATGTACTGCATTTAACGCAGACTTCGACGGTGACCAAATGCCTGTTCACGTTCCACTTTCGCTTGATGCAAGAACGGAAGCAAGAACGCTTATGCTTGCCTCAAACAACATTTTGAAGTTGGCAGACGGCGAACCTATCGTTACTCCAACTCAGGACGTTATCTTGGGTTGCTATGCAATGACGCAAATTTTGCCTGGCAAAAAAGGTGAAAACAGCATTTTCAATTCAGTTGAAGAGGCAATGATCGCATATCAAACAAACGTGATCGACATTCAAGCACAAATTCAAGTTAGAATTGCAAAAGTTGTTGATGGAAAATCTTATTCAAAGAGAATAACCACCAACATTGGACGAATCATTTTCAGCCAGATCATTCCAGAGGGATTGTTGCTCGATAGAAGCAAAGAAGAAAACTATTGCGAACTTGAAGTCAACAAAACAGTTGGCAAAAAGGATCTTAAAAACATCATTGCTCTTGCCTATGACAAACTTGGCACAACTCAGTGTTCAGTTTTGATTGATAAAATCAAAGATTTGGGATACAAATTCTCAACTCTCATTGTAAACACAATCAACGCATTTGATGGAATAGAGCCTGCACACAAGAAGGAATATCTTGCAGAAGCAGAGGCAAAAGTTCTTGAAAACGAAAAGTTGTTTAAACGTGGTTTGATTACAAACGATGAAAAGATTGACAACAACATTGAGGTTTGGGCGGCAGTTCAAAAGAAGATTGAAAATGAAACTTTGGATGAACTTAAAGACGGCAACCCTCTTAAAACAATCATCGTCTCTGGCGCTCGTGGATCGGCACAACAGTTGAACTCAGTTTCTGGTATGGTTGGTTTGAAGACAGCCGCATCAGGACAAAAAATTGACATTCCAGTTAAATCTAATTTTATTCACGGCTTGCAGCCAGTGGAGCACTTCCTTTCAGCAAGAGGTGCAAGAAAAGGTCTTATGGACACGGCTCTTAAAACAGCCGATTCTGGTTATCTTACAAGAAGACTTGTGGATGTTGCTCAGGACGTTGTCGTTTCCACAGAAGATTGTTTTGCAGATCTTGGCGAAGCGGTTAAAGGTATTTGGGTTAGCGATTTAAGCCACAGTGGCAACATTCAAGAAACTTTGGCAGAAAGAATTTATGGCAGAGTTTCGGTGGATGATGTGATTGACCCAAGAACAAAAGAAATCATAGTTAAATCCAATGAAATGATTTCTAAAAAACAAGCTGCACAAATTCAAGAGGCGGGAATCAAAAAGGTTCAAATTCGCTCACTTCTCACATGCAAATGCAAACACGGTGTGTGCGCAAAATGCTATGGAAGAAATCTTTCGGGCAAAGATTTGGTTACTGTTGGCGAGGCAGTTGGAATTATCGCTGCTCAGTCAATCGGTGAACCAGGAACACAGCTTACGATGAGAACTTTCCACTCGGGTGGTTCTGCTGTCACAGCCGACATCACACAAGGTTTGCCAAGGGTTGAAGAAATCTTTGAAGCAAGAAAACCAAAAGGCGAGTGCGTGCTTAGTGAAGTTGCTGGAAAAGTTAAGATTAAACAAGATCAAAAGTATTATATCATCACAATTTCATCAAAAGATGGTGATGAAGAATATGAAATCAAAAAGCCTGCTGTGCTTGCAGTTAAAGATGGCGATGTGGTTGAACCAGGAAGCCAACTCACACAAGGCCCATGCAATCCATCCGATTTGCTTAGACTTCGTGGACTTAAAGGTTTGCAAGATTACTTGCTCAGCGAAGTTATTGGCGCTTACAGAAGCCAAGATGTTGGCGTAAACGACAAGCACGTTGAAATTATCATCAGACAGATGCTTAAAAAGGTTAAAATTGAATCTTCTGGTGACACAAACCTTCTTCCAGGTGAACTTGTTGACACCTACAAATGTGAAGAAGAAAACAACAGAGTTCTTCAAGAGGGCGGCGTTCCAGCCACTGCAAAGCGTATTTTGCAAGGCATCACAAAAGCATCGCTTTCAACCGAATCCTTCCTCTCAGCCGCATCGTTCCAAGAAACATCAAGAGTTCTTACAGATGCAGCGCTTAAAGGCAAGGTTGATAATCTTGCAGGCATTAAAGAAAACGTTATTATTGGAAAGCTTATTCCAGCAGGAACAGGACTTAAAAAGTATCGTGAGGTTATGCCTGTGGTTGTCAAAGATGAAAACGTTGGATAATAAAAAAAATCGCTTAAAGAGCGATTTTTTTGTATTGACAAACCGCTTAAAGGTTGTTATACTTGCTAAGTAAGAGGGAAACATGAACAGAAGTGGTTTTAGAAAAATTTATTACAAATGTAAATATGCAAATAAGAAAGGCAAAAATTATTTTAATAACATTGCACTGAGCGATTCAGATTATTTATCCGCTTTTGATGCGGATATAGAAAAAGAAAGAGACGACATTTTAATGTATGCCCAAAACAATGTGGAAACAGTTCATCAAATGGGCTCAGTAGAGGGGATAATAATTAGAAGACCGTCTGAAGAGGGCTCTGTTCGTTATGGAAAACAAGAAACGGTTGGATACAAATTGGGCAAAGATATTTTATTTCTTCACAGAGAGGTTGAGTATTTAATAATCGGGCAGCAAGCGTTGGTGGAGGATGAAAAGATTATTATCGAAAGTTGTGGCGACAAAGATCTTATGCTTAAAATGATTTTAAAGACGGATGAGTTTCTTGAAGAATACGAAAAGCATCAGCATGAAATTAACGACGTGGTCAAAAATAATAAATATGATTATTTTGTAACTTCAAGAAATCTATATTCTTTGGCAGATAGTAGAGAAGCGGCAAAAACATGCCTAACAGTTGCTTTGCTTGCAGCAGCAGTCGCTGCCACAGTGACAACGGCAGTTGTTGTCGCAAAAAATAACAGAGGGGCGAATATTTATCCTTCAACGCAAATAGAAAGAAGTGTTGATACATTAGGAATAGGGTCGCAAACAAATTATTTGACACAAAATGACATGATTTTATAAAAAAACGCCTTTAAAAGGCGTTTTTTAGTATTCAGTTCTCAGTTCGGTGATGATCACTTTTTCTTTGTTTACTCCAACTGGATTTTTATATACTGCAAATTCCACAATCACATCAAACAAATTTTTGTCGGTTATATATTTAATCAAATCGCTAAAACCGGGAATGTTCCACAGCCTGTTTTCATCCAGTGAAGCATAAATGCTTTCATCCAAATTTCGGTGGTTGCCATCAGGGCTAAGAGAGTAGGTCATGTCCACGCTGTCGCCGCTTACATAAATGTCGCCAATAAGGATTCGATTGGGATAGGATTTAATCGACACCGCAAGCGAGAAAAATGATGGATAGGTTTTTGCTTTTGCAAGGCATTCTTCTTTGCTTGAAACAAAAAAAGTTCTGCCCATGGCATGCTCCACGTCACGAATAACATACACGGGTGCAGGGTTTTTATCTAAAAACTCTTCAACCTTAGCCAAGTCGTTTTTGGTTGCAATAATCTCTGGCACACGATTCAGCCTGAGATTTTTAATCTGATTAAAACTGTCTTGTTTGTTTAAAATTTTCATTTTTTCACCTTAAAATTTGTATTTTCCATTGCTTACTGCAAGAATTGTTGAAAAATTGTCGTCTTGTGCGGCTTTATTGTTGTGAAGTTGCCCACATTTAGAGCATCTATATTCAATCACGTATCCTTTTTTGCCGCTTTGGATTATTGAAATGGGTTTCATAATCCCTTTGCAATCATTCAATCTGTCGCCCGGGTTGATGTCCACATGCAGCGAGCACAAACAGTTCGGGCAGTGATCACGTGAAGAATATTTAAGCGGCTTAACATCGCAGCCGCAAACGGCGCACTTAAAGCCTTCGTCAAGATTTGAGAATGTTTTCATAATTTAAGTATAGTTATATTGCATTTTGTTGTCAATCGTTTGCAAGAGCAGGGTTAATTTTGTTAAAATTTGAATAAGGAGAGAAAAATGAAATCATTTAGAAAAGAGCTTTGGTTTAATGTGCCTGCAAGGCGTGGGCTTGTCAACATAACAAGGCAGGTGCAGGACTCTGTAACTCAAAGCGGAATAAAAGAAGGGCTTGTGCTGGTCAATGCCATGAACATCACCGCAAGCGTGTTTATAAACGATGATGAAAGCGGGCTTCATCATGATTTTGAAAAGTGGCTGGAACATCTTGCCCCTGAAAAACCATATTCGCAATATCAGCACAACGGGTTTGAAGATAATGCCGATGCACATTTAAAACGCACCATCATGGGCAGAGAGTGCGTTGTTGCAATCACAAGCGGCAAGCTTGATTTTGGCACTTGGGAGCAAATTTTTTACTATGAGTTTGATGGCAGAAGACAAAAGCATGTGCTTATCAAAATCATCGGTGAATGACAGAATCGCTGTGAGTTAAATCTCTCATGCCATAAAGGCCGTTTGGTTTGTCAATAATCCACTCGCTTGCTGCGGCAACTCCGTTTGCAAAACAGTTTCTAGAAAGAGCGGTGTGGGTGAGAGTGATTGTTTCATACTCACCAAAAAAATCTATCTCATGCGTGCCAATCACATTTCCGCCACGAGCATATGAAATTGTTGGATTGCAATAATCCAGCAATTTTTTTATCTCTTTGGCTGTGCCAGACGGCGCATCCTTTTTGTTTTTGTGATGAATTTCATGTATATGCACGTCGCTTTCAAAATTTTCGGCGATGCACTGTGCTGCATCCTTAAAAACTTGCACTCCCACCGACATATTGTAGGCCAAAAACACAGGTATGCTTTGGCTTGCAAACGCAATTTTTTCAAGTTGTTGTTCATCATGCCCAGTGCAAGCAATCACAATAGGCAAACCTAAAACATTTGCAAACGCAGCGCTGCAAACAGATTGCTCGGCGCAAGAGGCATCAACAATCACATCAGGTGATTGATTGAGCTCTTCCAAACAAGAATATTGCGCTTTTTTTAAATCAATTTTAAAAATTTCGTGCTTTTTTTGTAAAATTTCGCAAACAGCAGCCCCAAGTCTGCCGCATGCACCGACAATGGCAATTTTCATATTTTTATATATGAAAAAACTCGCAACTTATGTGCGAGTTATCTTGTAAATTCTGGGCTATTTTTGCTTGGCTTAAATGCAGGCTCTTTTGATATATCAGCGGCCTTTTGTTTTGCACCTAAAAGCTGATAGTCTGCTGGTTTACTACGCTTTTTCAAATAATATTTATGTCCTTTGCGGTTGTTGTATCTTCCTGTAAATATTCTTTCGTTTTCCATGACTTTAATATACCACGAAAGCAAGCCTTCGTCAATACTTTTCGACAAAAAATTAAACTTTTTTATTCAAAAAGAATAATATTTTTTGTGGAGAAGAATATGAACTATATTGACAGGCAGTTTTACAAACTTACGGATGAAATTAAAAGTTTGAGCGCCAAAGAGCTTTTTGAAAAAATCAAACGCAACTTTTTGTTTTTGCCGCAAAACTTTCAGCAAATTTTTGAAAACTATTTTAAAAAATATGATTTTTGGGGAAGCCTTTCACTTAAAGATGGTGATTTTAATGAAATTTATTTAAAAGCGGATGTTCTAAAAAAGCATATCAACGATTTTGTTTGGCTGTATAGAAAGCTGTTTGATTATTCTTCAAAGTTTTTGCTGTATGCGATTTTGCGAAACTGGGTTTATTATGATTTCACATCGCTTAAAAAGTCACTTTCAACAACAAAGCATCATTATTTTGATTTAGATATAATTCCGCGCTGCAAAAATGTTGTTTTTGTAGATGTGGGCGCGTATATTGGTGACACCGTGCTTGATTTTGCCGATTGCTATGGCAGCGATTGCTACAAACGCATTTATTGTTATGAAATCACACAAAGTATTTTGCCAACCTTGCAGGATAATCTTAAAAATTTGCAGCGCATTAAAATAAAGCCGTTTGGCGTGAGCGATAAAACATGCGAAAGGTTTGTAGATTTGAACACTTTTTCATCATCAGCCAACAAAACTTCGAAAAAAGGCAAAGATAAAATCAAGTGCGTGGCGCTGGACGACGACATCAAACAAAAAGTGGATATAATTAAAATGGATATTGAAGGCGATGAGTTAAAAGCGTTGAAGGGTTGTAAAGAGCACATTATGCGTGAAAAGCCCTTGCTTTTAATCTCTGTTTATCATAAAAATCAGCATTTATATCAAATTGCAAAACTAATTCATAAATATAACAAAAATTATAAATTTTATCTGCGCAACTACGGCGGTGAATTTTATCCAACCGAAATTGTGTTGTTTGCAACAAATTGATTTTATAAAAATTTAAAATATGTTAAAATAAGTTTGTGATAAAGTTTTATTCAGCCACAAGCACAAAAACGCGCAAACAAAAATTTTTGAATGTGTATAATCAGGCCTTTCCGCAAAATGAAAGGAAGCCTTTGTTTTTGCCGAAATATCGCGGCTTGAAAAAGTGCGTTGTGTTTGACGACGATCTTTTTGTTGGAATTTGTGTTTATAAGGATTTTGGCGAGTGCATTTTTGTGGCATATCTTGCTGTGGACGAGCCATTGCGTGATCGCGGCATTGGTGGTAAAATTTTGGAGTATTTAAAAAATTTCAACAAGCCGATTGCTCTTAATGTCGAGTGCAAAAATAATGCAAGC
>CALWTN010000031.1 GCA_944384475.1 uncultured Clostridia bacterium | reverse complement strand
TAATAACCGAACTTGAATGCAGAAAGTTTGACGAAACACAAACCATGCTTGACTATCTGCTTGCAGGTGGAGATATCAACGAGGTTGTCAAATTGCTTGATGACGAGGCTGTGGATGACATTATCCCTGCAATCATGCAAGCAAAATCAACCAAGCCGCTTAAAGATAATCTTTCAAATGTGATTGTAGATGTTATGCAAGACGTAACCGGCCAGCAGGGCTTGACGTTGCCACTTTCAACAGCAACCTTCAACCCATCTAGCGAGGAGGACCAAACTGCCGAGTTTATCACAATTGTTAAAAACTTTGTAAACATCTATAAAAACACGCAAGATTTAACAAGCCTTGAAAATATCGATGCAACCATGCTTGGAAGTTTGATTGAAAGCATAAAGCAAAACGCATGCAGGACGCAATATGGAAAGCAAGAGGAGGGTGTTATGAGCAGCATTTTCAATGCTCTCATAACCGCCGCTCAAACTCAGTTTGATTTTAAAGAATCGGCGTTGCTGAAAGTTGCAGGCAAGGATTACATATATCAAATTGACTTCACACAGATGTTTGAACTGCTTGACTTAATCAACGATGAAAACGAGTTTGCAACCGCGTTTAAAGATTTAACGCTTGGCAATTTGCAGGGTGATGAAGAAAAAGAGCAGGCGATCGGTAATTTGATGGATGCGGTTGAGGCTAATCAAGATGCCGTTGAGCAGATTTTAGATATTGCAACAAATCTTGAATTTAACGTAGGGTTGTCGCAAGGAAACCAGACTATCGTTAAACAAAAAATTGAAGAGCTTGAACAAAAGGGCTCTATCAGCACAACGATTATTGAAAACCTTAAAAACATTTTTGGAGTTGGGGCTTGAAAGAATTTAAACACACGCCAGTGATGCTTGATGAATGCATCAGCGGCTTGAACATAAGAAAAGATGGCATATATGTTGACATGACTTGCGGGGGCGGAGGCCACAGCGTGGAAATCGCAAAACATTTGGGCGAAGGCGGCAGGCTTATCTGTTTCGACCAAGATGGCGATGCGATTGAAGCGTGCAAAAGGCGGCTTTCGCCTTTTTCGTGCGTGAGTTTTGTAAATCAAAATTTTAAAAACGCCAAGGCGGCTTTAAACGCCATGGGTATATCAAAAGTCGATGGAATTTTGGCGGATCTTGGTGTGAGCTCGCATCAAATTGACACACCCGAGCGAGGGTTTTCATATCTTCTTGACGGAGCGCTTGATATGCGCATGGATTTACGTCAGCAAAAAAGTGCGTTTGATGTGGTAAATTTTTATTCGCAAGAGCAGCTTAAAAATATTATATACAAATATGGCGAAGAGCCTTTTGCTCCAAAAATTGCCGCTGCGATTGCTGAGGCAAGAAAAATTAATCCAATTCAAACCACAACCCAGTTAAAACAGGTGATTGAAAGCGTATTCCCCAAAAGCATGATCTTTGGCAAGGGCGGGGTGAGTAAAAAAACCTTTCAGGCAATCAGAATTGAGGTTAATGGCGAGCTTGAGCTTTTGCAGGGTGCGGTGGAAGACTTTATTTCGCTGCTTGCTGCGAAAGGTAGGCTTGCGGTTATCACTTTTCACAGTTTGGAAGACAGGATTGTAAAAAACGTTTTCAAACTTGCCGCCACCGATTGCATCTGTCCGCCAAAAACTCCAGTTTGCATATGCGGACATAAAGCGCAAATTAAACTGATAACAAAAAAGCCGATTCTGCCATCAGCGCAAGAGCTTGCATCAAACAGTCGCAGCCATTCGGCAAAACTTAGAATTGCTGAAAAATTAAATTAAAAGTATTGAAAAACCAAACATTTAATGCTATAATCATTACAGAGTAAAGTTTTATAGGAGAGAAAAATATGAAAAGTCGTCTTAAACGAAGGATACTTACAGGGCTGGCAATCCTCACAACTTGGGGGGTTGGATTGGGCATTCTTTCGGGCTGCAATCAAGACGAGGCAGGACAAGGCATAAACAACGGCGGAAATCCACAAGTTCCGCCAGTAGCGATTACTTACGCCATTTCGGAAATATATGACAGCAACGCCGCTTCGCTTTATTTTGACGCTCAGCAGCAAGCGACCGATGCAGTAAATGAACTCGCAAAGGAAACGTGGGGCGATGATGCAAACGTTGTGGCGGTGTGTGACATGGGAAATGGCACTGCAGGCATAGTTGGCGATGATGGGGGGTTGCTGTCATCCTTTGTCGTTGCGGTTGACGGAGACGTGGTAGGTTTTTACAACGGTTCAAAAAATATTAAAGACGAAACGATAGCAGGCGCAGGATTTTCACCAGACGATAAAGCAAAGCCTGAGCAAAAAGAAGAGGTTTTGCAAAAATTGCAGGCTGCAAAAAAGGCAATACAGGCAGAGATTGCGGCATTTAAAGATGCAAATCCACAGATCACAAACATTTACGACACCGTTGTAGATCTTGGAGACGGAAAGTTTTTAGGCGGAATATTTGCATCTGGCGCATGGACGGGTGCTTTTGTTTGGGGTGTTGACGAAGAGGGCTTAACCAGAGAGGAAATTATGTTTCTTGCATCTCCAGATCAACCGATTGAACAATTTGTAGAGTGGTATCTTCAGGGGGGTTATACTTCCATCACACCGCCAACACGTGTTTCTCCTGACGAACCGTATGAATACAATCCGGTTGAGCCAAACCCGCCTGAGGTTGTTGT
Source organism: uncultured Clostridia bacterium (assembly GCA_944384475.1). Classification (GTDB taxonomy): domain Bacteria; phylum Bacillota; class Clostridia; order Christensenellales; family UBA1242; genus Caccovivens. Next base: position 120 of record CALWTN010000031.1, on the reverse strand, counting down.
TGGGTTTGAAGAAATTTTCAACCAGATTTTTGGAGAAGATTACGACGTGCCGACTTGCGAGAGTGTGTTAGACAAAATTTTAAGCACTGCAATCCCAAACGGAAAAAATTTAAAGTTGAT
>CALWTN010000030.1 GCA_944384475.1 uncultured Clostridia bacterium | reverse complement strand
AATTATTGGCATATTCAGATTTGATAAAAAGGATTTGCCGTTATAAAAAAAGCGCTTGAAGCGCTTTTTTTTGTTAAGTTAAAATTTCATCATAGGTGAAGCCATCTTTAATGAGATAGTAATGCATGCCAAGTTTTTTTTTTTTTTTTTGATCATGTTTAAAACTGTTTCCAACAACCAAAATTTGGTTTGGTTTTAGATTGCTTTTTTGCATGATCTCTTGATAGATTTTGAATTTATCTAAATTCTCTGGTTTTGAAAGATCGTTGCTGATTATTTCTTCAAACATACTTTCATCAAAATTGTTATATTCAAGCGCTGCAAGCAAATCGCCCTGCTTATAATTTGACACGATGTAAATTTTTCCTAACTGCTTAAATTTTTGTAGCTCCTGATTACTTATTTTTTTGCCACGCATATAATTTTTGTTTGTTTTAACAAATTCTCTAAAAATTAAATACGACGCGTTGCTGCCTTCAACATCAAACAACATTTTGTTTATATTGCTTGAAAGCCCTTCGCCATTCAGTCCGCAGCCATATTTTTTGAGAAGTTGGTTTCTTTGATTTTGAGTTAAATTTGAAAAATGCTGGTTAAACCACTGCAAATTTAATTTTCGGTGATTGTCTTTTTTCATGTCCCAAACAAGCGTATCTCTGAAATCAAAGATTGTAAGCTTAATTTTGTTTGAAAGTAAATTTGGGTCTTTGTTTATATTGCTCATCCACCGCTTACTTTTGAAGATTATCAAATACACCGGCAAAAATATTAAAGTTGGAATTAAAATGACAAAATACGCAAGCGGCACACTAACTGGCAAGAATTTCACAATAAAACAACTTGCAATTAAAATTATCGTGCAAAAAATTTCAATAATCACAAACGGTTTGTTTTTGCCGCCAAGCCTAAGCATATAGCTGCCCATATTCCAAGACACAAACCTAAGCAGATGAATTGCTAGATAGCATGGCAAAACTGTAAACATCAACTCAAAATATTCATCATTCACGCCAAGAGCAATTGGATAAATGAAAATCATGCTCGCAATAAAATAGAAAAGCCAAATAAACAGCGACATATAAATTGAATATTTGGCTTGCTGATAAGCCTCGTCAAACCTATCCTTGCCAAGCAACCTTGTAATTTTTATTGCGTTTACTGTTCCGATAGCAAAAAGCAAGCCGTTAAATACATCCAGCACATTTTCTAGATAGGAATAAGTGTTGAAAATTCCTTCACTAAACCTGATTAAAATGATTGCTGTGGCATAATAACCAATCTGCCAAATAAATTCAACTGCCAAGTTTGAAAGCAGCACTCCCCACTGTTTTTTTGTGAGATTTACAGTTTGAAATTTGAAAAAATTTATTGAAATCTGCTTGTTTTTAACCAAAAGCACATATGAAACCACTATCGCTATAGCAGCACTGACAACATACGCAATTGCGATGTAGTTGAGATAATATTCTCCCGAAAAATACAGCACCAAAAAACCAACAATCGTGACTGCAAGCGGGATTATTTCACTTATAAGTTGACGCTTGAAAAACTTTAAGCTTTTCATTGTGTTTGTTAAATATGAACTTATGCAAGAGAGAAAAAAATAGCCGCACATTATATAATAAAAAGTGTAACTTTGTGGATGATATTCCATCAAAATTTCAATAAAAAATTTTGGAAAAGATGCAAGAACCACTGTTGAAACAACTGCAAAAGCCAAATTTATTTCAAAACCAACTTTGGCATATTTTCGCACCTTATAATTTGAGCCATAGTTTTGATTCATAAAAATTGCTATACCATTGCTTACGCCGAATGCGATGATAGATGCAAAAGCATAAATTGAAAGAAAGGCATTGAGATATGTCAACTCCTCCACGCCAAGTAAATTTGATAAAATTGAAATTATGCTGTATAAAACTGCAACAGCAACATATTTAATTATTAAAAATTTGCTTTCTTTAAAAACTTCCCAAAAATTAGCAAAAAACTTTTTAGCAGCACTTTTCATTTGATAATATTATATATTTTAATTATTTTTTTTGCAAGTAATTATAATTGATTAAAATAATAAAAAAATTGTGCTATAATTAGACTATGGAGTTTATTTTAGCACAAATTTTTGGTGGCATCGCGCTTTTGCTGGTGGTTGTATCTTACTTTTGGAAAGATAAAAAAGTTTTTTTAATGCTGCAAGTAGTTGCAAACATCTTTTATGGGCTTTCATTCGTTTTCAGCAGCGCTCTTGTGTTTGGAATCAACAGTTTTATATCTATTGTGAGAGTTATTGTGCTGTATGTATACGAAAAAAAGAACATGCCTCCGCCAATATATTTGGTGATTCCGTTTGTGCTTAGCTACTTAACCGTTGGAATAATTTTCTATCAACAACCAATCGACATCATCGGCATTTTCACCCCTATGCTTTTTACAATTGCCATGTGGATGAAAAACATGCAACTTGTCAGATATTTAATGCTTTTGCCAAATGCTTTGCTGGTGCTGTCTGCCCTGCTTTATTCAGCTTACACAACTGCGTTGCTAGACGCCGTTGAAATTGTTGCGATAGTTGTTGCGATAATCACTTTCCACTTGAAAAAATATAATACCAAATGGCTGCTTTAAAATGTTATGTTAAAATAGTGCTTAACTTTTTGTAAAAATTTTTTAACTTGAATTTTGCCATGCACCATGGTTTGAAGTTGCACTCCTTCCCAATCAAAAACGCAATCATGCAATTTAAAGTTGTTGTTTGAATAAAATTTTATTCGTTGCAAGCCATCTGCGCTTGCATTATTTTTGCACTCGACATTAAGAGCAATCGGCTTGTTGAAATTTTTTAAATACTCCAAAATTTTACCACCAATGCCGCGATCACGCAATGGCTCGTCCACAGCAAGATATGCCACAAAA
>CALWTN010000029.1 GCA_944384475.1 uncultured Clostridia bacterium | reverse complement strand
TTTGCGGCTATAATGAAAAACACATATTTATTCATTTGGTCAAATCGCCATACGACTTTAAAGAGAAAAACAGTAGAATTTGGAAAAAAAGAATGGTCAGGCTTGCGATAGCCTATTTGTTGGTTTTGTTAGCCACAACTCTTACATATTTTATCTTACTTAACTCTTTTTGGTGGATTTTGCTTGCGGTTGTAGTCCAATTTTTAATTTTGCCATACATATTGCTGCTCACTTCGCTTATTATGCAGCCAATAGAGATAATTATTAAAAAGATATATATAAAAAAAGCGTGCAAAATTCTTGATAATTTCAAGGGCATAAAAATTGCTATTACTGGAAGTTTTGGCAAAACTTCCACAAAAAATTTTTTGGCAAGCCTATTGAGGTGTGGCTATAAAGTTTGCGTTACGCCTAAAAACTACAACACTCCCATGGGAGTATGCAGAACGGTTATTGAAAACTTAAAGCCGACTGACGAAGTTTTGATTGTGGAGATGGGCGCACGCCGCAGCGGCGACATAGCCCAATTAACAAAAATGGTTAAACCGCAATACGGCATATTGACGGCGATTGGCGAACAACATCTTGAAACTTTTGGGTCTGTTGAAAACATATTAAAAACAAAATTTGAATTATGTGAGCATATGAGCAGCCATGGCAAGGTGCTGTTTGATGGAGCAAGTGAATTTACAAGCAAGCTTTACAGCCGTTTTGTAGGTGAAAAATATTTGATTAATGATGAAAGCGGAGTTTGCTTTGTAAAAGATGCCAAATATTCAATCAGTGGCGCAAGTTTTAAGCTTTATTTTAATCAAAATGCCTTCAAAGCCAAAACTAAAATTTTGGGGGCGGAGATGCTTAACGACATCGCTTTGGCGGCATATATGGCTTTTTTGCTTGGGATTAGTGAAAAGGATATAGTCAAAAAAATTGCCAGCCTAACTCCAACGCCGCATCGGTTGCAGCTTATTCAAAAAGAGAATTGTTCGATTATTGATGATTCTTACAACTCCAACCTTATCGGCGCAAAGCAGGCGTGTGAATGTTTAAAACTTTTTAAAGGAAAGAAGATTGTCGTCAGCCCTGGGTTTGTCGAGCAGGGCGCAAAACAATACGAACTTAATTTTAAACTGGGAAAAATGATAGGGCAAAGCTGTGATGCGTTTGTGGTTATGAATCAAACCAACAAAACGGCGCTTGTGAAGGGTGCGATTGCGGGAGGTCTGTCAAAAAAACAAATTTACACGGCAGCATCACGCCCGCAGCAGCTGCAAATTTTAAAACAATTGCAAGAAAAGGGAAGCGTGGTGCTTTTTGAAAATGACTTGCCTGACAATTTTAGATAGGAGTAATTATGGAAAAGATTTTGGTTATATATGGCGGTAAAAGTGTGGAGCATGATATATCCATCATCACTGGGCTTCAAGCGATGCGCTCAATCAGCGCCGAGTATCAAATAATTCCAATATATGTTGATTGGGAAGGTAAATTTTGGACGGGCGAAAATTTGGACGATGTGAATATTTATGCGGATTTTGAAGCGCTTGTGAAAAATAAAAAGCAGGTGCTATTCGGCTTTGGCGAAGGTTGCGTTTACATCAAAAAACGTTTTTCTTTAAAAAGGATTAATCCATCATCTGCACTTGTGTGCATGCATGGCATAAATGGCGAAGATGGATGTATAAGCGCAATCTTGCAAATGAGTGGAATAAACTACACCTGTCCGTGCATGCAGTCAAGTGCGATTTGTATGGATAAGTTGGCAACCAAGATTATGTTAATTCATTATGGCATTGATGTGGTGGATTTTGTAAGCAGCGACCAAAATCTTTCATTACAAGAAATTGCAAAAAAACTTCAATTTCCAATTATAGTAAAGCCGTCAAGGTGTGGCAGCAGCATTGGCATTGAAAAGTGTGATAATTTAAAACAATTAAAATTTGCAGTTGAAGTTGCGCAAAAATATGATAAAAAAGTGTTATTTGAGCATTTTATTCAAAATGGACGTGAATTTAATTGTGCATGTATAAAAAATGGCGAACAATATTTTTTAAGCAAAGTTTGCCAAGTTAAAAGCAAAAACTTTTATTCGTTTGATGAAAAATATCTGCAAGAAAAACCTTCTTCAACTTTTAATGTTGAAAAAAGCTTGGCAAAACGCATTAAAGATTTAACAAAAAAGGTTGTGGAAGTTTTGCAATGTGAGGGCGTGGTGAGGGTGGATTTTTTGATGGACGAGGACGGCAAATTGTTTGTCAACGAGGTTAACACCATCCCCGGTTCGCTTGCCTTTTATCTTTTTGGAAGCATGAGAGACGTTTGTTGTCAACTTATTGAACAATCAAAAAACAAAGCCCAAGAGGAGGTTATAACCAAACACTCCTCTCAGGCTTTGGAAATATTTGCTAACGCCAATATGAATAATTATTCAAAAAAATGAATTTTTATTTTATCAAAAATTCCCATAGCAATGAGTTTTCAGGGATAAGGCTTTTGTCAAGCTTGGCGCATTTATCGAGTGCACCGATAAGCAGCATTGTTTCATCTGTAAGCGGGGATGTCATCAACATAGGTTTGAAATAGGTGTTGTAAACAAGCACCTCATATTTTATTGACGTGTTGAGGAAATAGTCACTGTTAAGTTTAAATGGCTTGATGTTTTCTTGTTCGCCTTTTCTCACGCTGTGCCAAGAAGACAAACTCTGCTCAACTGTGTAGTTTCGAGTTTGGCAATCTCTAAAGCATCGCCTCATCATTCTGATTTCTTGCGCCGTAAGGATGCGCTTGTTTTGAAAATATAAGTCATCATATGGGCAAAGGTAAACCTTGTAGGCGCTGTCGCTGTGTGGTGAAATTATCAATGGGTTTAGGGCATGAATGCCTTCAACAATCAGTATGCCGTTTTTACTTAATGTTTTGTTTTCACCTTTTTCACAACGCTCGTTGGTTTGCATATCAAACTTAGGGCTTTGCGCTTGCCCAGTGCTTAGAATTTGATCTAAAAACTCGTTGATAAGTGGGATGTCGAGGGCAAAGACCGACTCAAAATCCACCTTGCCGTTTGCCAACAGCACTCTGTTTTCGTGGGGCAGCAAAAAGTCGTCAAGCGATACAAATTCGCTGCTTATGTTTTTTTGTTTAAGAAAAATTTGCAAAAGTTTTGCAGTTGTGGTTTTTCCAGCAGAAGATGGGCCTGCAAGAAAAAGCAGCTTTTTCTTTTGTGAGAGCATATCGTCTATAATTTCTTCAATTTGATTGTAAAAAAAAGCTTCGCTCTCTTGCACGAGCTGTTTTGCTTTGCCTTCGTCCACCATTTTATTGATTTTTTCTAAGCTGACCTTTTTATGTCTGAGTGAGTTGTTTAAAACAATAAAATCTTTTCTTTTCATAATATCCCTTAGCGCAATTATATCATATTCAATAATGTAAAAAAAATAATTTTGTCAAAAAAAGTATAATTTTATATTTAATCACTTTTTTTGCTTTTTACGAATTAATATATAAAAAAAGAGGTGAAAAGTGAAATTAAAAGACATTGCACATTTTTCAAATGTTGATGATTTGCCCAGCATCGTTCTTGAAAGCGAGATAAGTGGCATTCAAATTGATGTCAACAAAATTAAACAAGGCGATGTGTTTTTGCTGCTTAAAGATGATGAAAACGCTCAATTTAAAATGCAACAAGCGCTTAAAAATGGCGCAAAATTTGTGTTGGCTGCAAACGACTATGGATTAAAAGATTGCTATGCAATCAGGAATCCACGCCGTGCCTTTGCGATAATGGAGAAAAAGTTGCATCACAACGCTTGCGACAAAATGAAAATCATTGCAGTGACTGGCACAAATGGCAAGACGACAACCACCAATTTGATTTACGACATCCTTAAAGGTGCAGGGAAAAAGGTGGGACTTATCGGCACATTGGGTGCAAAAGTTGATGGAGAGTTTGAAGATACTGGTTTTACAACGCCAGATCCTGACATTTTGCACGGGCTTTTTGAGAAGATGTATGATCAAGGCGTGGAGTATGTGGTGATGGAAGCCTCCGCTCATGCACTTGCGCTTGAAAAGATGGAGGGCATCAAATTTGCCGTTGCAGTGCTTACAAACATCACGCAAGACCATTTAGATTTTTTTGAGACCATGGAAAATTACGAAAAAGCAAAGTATAAATTGTTTTCGCTTTCACGTGCTCGCTTTGGGGTGGTTTGCGCTGATGGTGTGAACATGTCAAAGTTTATGAAATACTGTCAAATTCCTGTTTCTTCGTATGGAATAAACAGCCCAAGCGATGTTTTTGCAATAGACATTAAGCAGAATTTGGAGGGTTGCGAGTTTATTTGCAACTGCAACGATGAGGTTATGATTGTTAAATCTAGTTTTACAGGTGAGTTTAACGTGCAAAACATCCTTGCCGCTATCAGTTGTGCTTCGGCGCTTGGGATTGATAAAAATGTGATTGTTCGTGAAATAAAATATGCTCCGCCTGTGGAAGGCAGGTTTAATGTGATAAGTCAAAACGATATAAAGGTTATAATTGATTTTGCTCATACGCCTGACGGACTTGAAAAGATAATCAAAAATGTTAAATCGCTTACAAACGGCAGAGTTATCACAGTTTTCGGCTGCGGTGGAAATCGAGATGCAAAAAAGCGACCCGTCATGGGCAAGATTGCCACTTTGCTTAGCGATTATTGCGTGTTTACAAGCGATAATCCTCGTTTTGAGCAGCCTTTGTCAATAATTAAGGATATAGAAGCAGGCGCCGTCAATCAAAATTATATTGTTGAGCCTAACAGAAGCGTGGCAATTAAAAGGGCGCTGGATGAGGCAAAAGGTGGCGACAGCGTTATTATTGCGGGCAAAGGCGCAGAAAAATACCAAGAGATAGGCGGCGAAAAACATCCGTATGATGATTACAGCGAAGTTTATAATTATTTTAGAGAGCATTTACAAGTTTTGGAGGGAGTAAAGCAAAGTGAGTTTAAGCGTTAAAATTATTTTGATAACACTCGTCAGCGCCGCTGTCGGTTTGGCTTTGGCGCTGCCGATTATTGCGCTTTGTAAAAAGATGAAAGCGCAGCAGACAATTTTGCACTATGTGGAAAAGCATTCTTCAAAGTCTGGCACTCCAACCATGGGCGGTATTATTTTTATAATCGCTGCGCTCATCGGCTGTGCGTTTTTTCTGTGGAGCAACTCTTTTTATGGCTGGCTTGCTATGCTTGTGATGGTGGCGTTTGGGTTGCTTGGTTTTTTGGACGATTTTATCAAAATTCATTTTCATCAAAATGAAGGACTAAAACCTTATCAAAAGATTATTGGACAAGCCGCCATTGCAATCATCATAGCAGTGCTGATTTATTTCAAAGTTGGTTCAAAGCTTGATTTTTTTGGTTTAAGTATTGATATCGGTTGGGGAATTATACCTTTTGCAGTGCTGGTGTTTTTGGCTGTGGTCAACTCGGTGAATTTGACTGACGGATTGGACGGGTTGGCTGGCGGAGTGAGTTTGGTTTATTTGTTGTTCTTCGGCGCTATCGTGGCGTTTATCGGAGATGAACAAATGGACATGCTGTCGCTTGCCTCGTTTGCTGTCTGTGGTGGGTTGATTGCATTTTTGTCAGTCAACACCTTTCCAGCCAAAATCTTTATGGGCGACACTGGATCGCTTGCACTTGGTGGCTTTATTGCTTGCCTAGGTCTTTTTTCGGGCAAAGCGCTGCTAATTCCAATTATGGGACTGATGTTTGTGCTGTCAGCGCTGAGTGACATCATTCAAGTGGCATATTACAAAAAAACCAAAAAGCGGGTGTTTTTGATGGCGCCGCTTCATCATCATTTTGAAAAAAAGGGGGTGCATGAAAATCGCATCGTCACAATATATATAATTGTGACAAGCCTTCTTAGCGCGGTTTGTCTGTGTTTAGAAATCGCATTTTAGAGGAGAGCATGAACAAAAAACTTAAAGGCAAAAAGGTTTTGGTTTACGGACTTGGAGGCAGCGGTGGGGCGGCTTGCAAATTGCTGCATCATTTTGGCGCTTGTGTGAGCGTGTATGACGATGACAAAAAATTTCGAAACCTTTTTTGTTATGTTGAAGAGCCGCTCTTTCAAAAATATGATTTGGTGGTGGTAAGCCCGGGTGTAAAAGTGATTGGAAACTCTTTGATATCAGGACTTAGAGCAAAAAAGACGAATATAATCAGCGAAATAGACCTTGGCAGCATTTTTTCGCTTGGCAAATTGATTGCTATAACCGGAACTAACGGAAAAACAACCACTTGCGCTCTTTTGGGTAAAATTTTTGACGAGGCAGGCAAGAAAAATTTTGTCTGTGGAAATATTGGCTTGCCAATAAGCTCGATTGCGCTTAAAACGGACAAAAACAGTTTTGTAATTTGTGAAACTTCCAATTTTCAACTTGAACTTTCGCGTCTGTTTGCTCCTAAAATAGCATGCGTGCTTAACGTTCAACCAGACCACTTGGATAGACATGAAAGTTTTGAAGAATACAAGCGTGTAAAAGCAAAGATTTTTCAAAATTTTAAAGCGTTAAAGTGTGCTGTTGTCAATTTGGACGATGATGGCGCAAGGGATATTGCGCCGCAGAAGAAGAGTCTCTTTTATTCTTTTAATCCTCTTAAAAAGGGCGTGTGCGTTAAAAACGGCTGCATTTATAGCGGCAAAACGCGCATTATTTCGTTGGATGAAATTCCGCTTGTTGGAGCAAAAAATATTTCAAACGTCATGGCGGCAATAAACATTGCGCTTTTGTGTAAGATTAAAGTTAAATTTATTAGAAATGCCATAATTTCATTTGTTCCGCCTGCACATAGGTTGGAGTTTGTGACTCAAAAAAATGGTGTGACATTTATCAATGATTCCAAATCAACAAACATTGCGTGCGTTAAAATGGCACTTGAAAGTTTGCAATGCAAAAATTTAATTTTAATGCTTGGCGGGCAGAACAAAGGCTTGAATTTTGATGAACTGTTTTCTTTAAAGCCGCAGATTAAAAAAGTGATTTGTTTTGGTGAGGCGGCAAGTGAAATTGACGGCGTTGCTAAACGCTATGACTATGACAGCCAAAGTTTTGCTACGCTCAAAGATGCAACCTATTTTGCAAAAAGTATTGCGCAGAATGGAGACGCCGTGCTTTTAAGCCCCGGTTGCACAAGTTTTGACGAATTTGCATCGTATGCGGTGCGAGGACAGATATTTTCGGAGTTAGTTAGAAGTGAGGGTTAAAACCAATTATTTTTTGATAATCGCTTTGGTGTTTGGACTCACCGCATTTGGTGCGCTGATGGTTTATTCTGCAAGCAGTTATTCAGCGGCGTATCACTTTGGCAATGAGTATTTTTTTCTATATAAACAAATTTTTGGCATCGTGCTTGGTGCGGCATTGATGATGCTGCTCTCTTTTTACGACTATCACAAACTTAAAAAATTTAAGTGGTTTTTTGTGATTGCAACCATAGTTATGCTTGTGCTTGTGTTTATTCCCGGTGTTGGAACAGAAAGTTACGGCGCAAAAAGGTGGCTTTCGATTTTTGGATTTTCGGTTCAGCCTTCCGAACTTGCAAAATTTGCTTTGGTGATCTTTTGTGCGGCATATTTAAGTGAAAATCACCAAAAAATCAAGACCTTTAAAACGCTGCTGCCTGTTTTGGCAGTGGCAGGCGTGTTTTGTTTGCTTGTGATTTTAGAGCCGTCAATGTCGGTGACGATGTGCCTTGCGTTTATCACGCTTTTTATGCTGATAATCGGCGGGATAAGCAAAAAGCACACGATAATGTTTTCAATTCCAGCGGCGGCCGCTGTGCCAATTTTGATTGCTCTTGAACCATATCGCCTTAAACGCTTGTTTGCATTCATCAATCCATGGGCGTCACCACAAGGCGAGGGGTTTCAACTTATTCAATCGCTCTATTCACTTGGTTCTGGTGGTTGGTTTGGGGTTGGGCTTTTTAATTCTCGGCAAAAATACCTTTTTTTGCCATTTGCCGAAAGCGACTTTATTTTTTCAGTTATCTGCGAAGAAACTGGCTTGATTGGCTGCTTGATTTTGATGCTTGCCTTTGTGGCACTTATTTTCTTGCTGATTAAAATTGCGCTAAATGCGCCAGACCGCTTTGGTGCGATGCTTGCAAGCGGCATAGCGTTTATCATCGCCATTCAAACAATTTTAAATATCGCCGTAGTGACGGGCTCAATCCCACCAACAGGATTGCCTTTGCCGTTTATCTCTGCTGGTTCAACAAGTTTGCTTGTTTTTATGAGTGCAATAGGTGTTGTTCTTAATGTAGACAGGCAGAGTAGGAAAAATGATATTTAAAAATTTTAATGTAAATGTATACAAATTGCAATCAAAGTGTATACATTTTTTTATTTGTGTTGTATAATCATAAATAAGTTTAATGGAGGAAAGGGAAATGTATTTATTGCTTTGTAGTGATTTTTTACACATAGGTTTAAATTATACTAAGTATTTTTTCAAAGAAAAATCACTCACTTGTTTATTTATTTCGTATGCTTTAGAGAATGATGAATCTTATATTAACGCAAATAAACAAGCATTGAAAAATAGTTTTAATATAGAAAAATTTATTGATTTGACTGCAAACTATACTTTTAATGATAAAATAGATCTTATTTTTGTTAACGGAGGAAACCCAAACTTACTTTTGGAAAGATTACACAAATACAATCAATTTAAAAGAATTAAGGAATTGGTTGCATCTGGGGTTTTGTATATTGGGGAAAGTGCGGGAGCAATAATTGCTGGAGACTATCAACCACATAATTTATTTTTAAACATAGAAAAAGATATGAATTTAATTAAACATTATGGAAATAAATTTTATGATGGATTTAGATTTTTAAATAATTTTATTGCGCCACATGCAAGTAAATTAAAAGTAGTAAAATTGGGTAATGAATTTGCAAGAGAATTTTATAAAACTAAAAGTGGATCAAATAAATATTCGAGATATTTAAACGGCATAAAGCAATTAAAAAAACATAAATGCAAGTATACTACTCTAGGAAATAATGAGGTTTTGCTTGTGTTAAACAACAAAGAAATAAAAAGAACTTATAATTGGAGTAAATTCCCTATTTTAGAAGTTAAATAATGTTTGTATTTCAAATCCATAGTGCAATAACTGGTGTTAACCGGTTCAATTCCGCCAACGGGCTTGCCTCTTCCATTTATTTCCAGCGGCGGCACATCGGTTATGATGTTCATGGCAGGCATTGGCATATGCTTAAATGTGCTTAGACAGAGTAAATCAAAAATCAAATAAATGTACTTGGTAAGTGCATTTATTTTGTTTATCTTGACTTTAAATAATCAGTTATGATATCTTTATTAAAAGTATGGAGAATAAAGCGCTTTATGAAAATTGAAGTTTTAAAGAA
>CALWTN010000028.1 GCA_944384475.1 uncultured Clostridia bacterium | reverse complement strand
TATAAATAAAGGCGAAAAAAACATTTCTGCTCAACAAATTTCTGAGAATTTATACACAAAAAATTTCCCCGATCCTGATTTTGTTGTTAGGACAAGTGGAGAGCAAAGAATTTCTAATTTTCAGCTTTGGCAAATGGCTTATTCAGAACTTTATTTCCCAAAGGTTTTGTGGCCAGATTTTAATAAAAAACAATTAATAAAATCGCTTAAAGTTTTTGCTAAACGAAAAAGACGATTTGGAGGATACTAATGAAAACCAGACTTTTAACATCACTATGTATAGTTTTGATAATCGCACTTTTGTTTGTGTTTGAAGTGTTTGTTAGTCCGTATTTTTTTGATGCGTTCTTTTTAGTCATATCAACACTCGCAGCTTATGAGATGTCCATGTTGCTTACAAGAATGGGAAGATTTAACAATTCTATTGTAATTTTAATCTATCCAGCTTTAGTGGCAGTGGCAAGCGTGCTTGGTTTGTATTATAACATAAACATTGGTGATATATTGTTGATCAACTTGGCGCTTGCAGTGCTTGTGTTTTTGCTTTGCTTTTTGTGGGGTGTTATTTTTAAAAAGCAAACGATTAATGAAATGCGCATTCGTGAAATTAAAGATCAAAAATTTGCAAAGTTTTCGTTTAAAAAGGCGTTGAACACGTTGATAGGGCTGCTTTATCCAACATTTTTGTTTTTAACAATGATTTTGCTCAACCATTTTGATGAGGTGGGTTTTGGAAACATTGCTGATTTTGATGGCAGAATTGCAGTGTTTATAATTTTGACAGCATTTTTAATTCCAATGTTTACAGACAGTTTTGCTATGCTTTGCGGCATGCTTATTGGCGGAAAAAAATTAGTCCCTAAAATAAGCCCAAATAAGACAATTTCTGGCGCTATTGGCGGATCAATTTTTTGCGTTTTGCTTTCCGCTTGTGTATACTTAATTTTAGGCTCGATAGATTATTTTGCCTCAGTTATAAGCAACATCGCAATTTGGGAGTATTTGATTATCGTCGTAATTGGCTCTGTGGTTGCTCAGGCAGGCGACATTTTTGAATCATTCCTAAAACGCAAAGCAGGGGTTAAGGACAGCGGAAAGTTGCTTCCAGGCCATGGCGGAATGTTGGACAGAATCGACTCCTACATTTGCGTTTCGCCATACTTATTGCTGGCTTTTGTATGCTTCATTTTAATTTAGGAGAATAATGAACTTTTTAACAGGATTTCTTTATGTCATTCTTGCAGTTGTAGTGGTGTTGTTTATGGTGCTTGTTCATGAACTTGGGCATTACATTGCAGGAAGAATACTGAAATTTAAAATTGAAGAGTTTTCAATAGGCTTTGGCAAAGCCTTATTTTCTCGCACCAACAAGCGTGGCGAAAAGATTTCAATTCGAATTTTTCCTCTCGGCGGTTACTGCGCTTTTAAAGGAGAGGGCGATGATGACGAAAAGCCGCAGCCAGACGCTTTTAATGCTCAAAAACCTTGGAAAAGAATAATTGTTTTTTTTGCTGGCGTGGTTATGAACTTCTTAACCGCTGTCATCTTTTCGCTGATTTTGCTTTGCACAATTGGATACGATGTGCCGCAAAGCAAGACAAACACTTTGACTGTAAACGGAGCAGGCAATCAAGAGGTTGTTTTCACTTCAAACGCCTTGCAAGAGGGAGACGTTGTGCTTAGCGTTGCAGGCACAAAAGTTGATTTCGCTTTTGGCGACACTTTTCAAAATTTAATTGCCAAGCAGCAAGACGCAGTCAAAAAGTGGGTTGAAGAGGGCAACAGCGGCGAGGATTACACCTTTAAAATAACCGTTAGGCGTGATGGCAAAACGCAGGAACTAGATGCAAAGTTCAATCACGTCATAACTTACAAAGATGACGGAACAACTGTGGACAGCGAAAACTATTTGCTTGCAATAACCTATTCTCCATACGTTTATTCTTTTGGTGAGGCGCTTGGCAGATGCTGGGAGTTTGCATTTGGGCTGGCTTGGGTGGTTTTAAAGACTTTGTGGCTGCTTATAACCTTCCAGCTGCCTTTAAGCTCGGTTGGCGGCCCAATCACCACAATCACAACGATCGCCTCCGTCACGCAAACAAATTGGCTTAATTTGCTGATTTTAATTCCAATGATTTCAGCCAATTTGGCGGTGTTTAACATCTTGCCGTTTCCAGCGCTGGATGGCTCGCACGTGCTGTTCACGACGATTGAGTGGATAAGAAAAAAGCCGATCAAGCGTAGCGTTGAAAATATGATCCATTTTATAGGCTTGTGTATACTGTTTGGGTTTGTGATTATAGTTGACATTTTGCATTTTGTCTTGTAAAATTAAATTATGGATGAATTTTCAGCAAAACTTGCTAATATTCAAAACGGAAAGTTTAGTTTTCTAAGGTTGCTCAGCGTAGTGTATGATGAGACGCTCAATCTTTGCGAACTGACTTTTTTATTCCCCGAAAACATTCAACAAATTGACAACCAAATGCGTGAAGAAATCAAAAATTTCGCACAAGAAAATATTCCAATAAAAGGGAAAATTAAAGTTAAATTTAAGCGAAGTTTTTTGGATGAAAGGTTGCTAAAAAAACAGATTTTGCAATTTTTCGAAGTTAATTTTAAATCAATTTTTGCTCAATTAAAAGAAAATCAAATACAGATCGATAAGCAGCAAGACAAAATAAACATAACCTTGCATTTAGGCAAGGAAGTTGTGCAAATGTTTGAAAATTCGTTTGCAAAAAAGATGCTGCTTGGCGAGTTGGAAGAAAATTTTATTGCAAATTTTGATATTTCAATTTGCGAAGATGACGCTTTCAAAATTGCAGATGAAATTCCAGTTGTGCCAATCAAGGTTAAGCCTAAAAAGGTGATTAGATATCAGGTTGAGATAATAAAAAAATTGTTTGGCAAGGATATTTCGCCATATCCTGAACTTATTAAAAACAACGCTCAGCCTAAAAGTGGCGTGATTTTGTTTGGCAAGATTTCCAACCTGCAAAAAAGAACCTTCATCGCTAAAAGTGGCAAACTAAAAGGCGAAGAAAAAGTTTATTACACCTTCAACTTAAATGACGGTGGCTCGATTGAGTGCATCTACTTTTGTTCTAAAACCAATCAAAAAAAGTGTGAGGTTCTTGACAATGGCATGTGCTTTTTATGCCTTGGAGATATCAAAGTTGGGCTTTCGGGCAAACTTACATATTATGTTTCTTCGATGACTTTGGCGCAAATAAAACAACCGCCTCAGCAAGAAGAGCCTGCTACTTTTGAAAGGGGGGGAGTTGTGCCGATTGAAGATTATTTTGAACATAAGCAAGAAAATATTTTTGTCAAAGAGCCAACATATAAAGACCCTGTCGCTTCCAGCAATATAGTTGTCTACGACCTTGAAACCACGGGACTTGACCCTGAAACTTGCGACATAATTGAAATTGGTGCAATAAAAATCGAAAAAGGAAGGATTACAAAAAAGTTTGCAACCTTTGTCAACCCAGGCAAGCCGATTCCAGAAGAGGCTACAAAAATTAATCATATCACTGACGAAATGGTTAAATCGTCCCCGAAAATTGAAGAAGTTATTTTGGATTTTTATAATTTTTGTGAAGGGTGCATTATTTCGGGATATAATAACATAGGGTTTGATAATAATTTCTTAAAAAAGGCATATCAAAAAGTTGGACTAAAATTTAATAATGACAGCCTTGACGTAATGCTTTTGGCAAGAAGCGGAAAGATCAATACATCGAATTTTAAACTTACCTCTGTTGCTGCTGCGCTTGGCATTGACCTTTCAAACGCACACAGAGCCTACAATGATGCTTTCGCAACCGCAAAAGTTCTTTTAAAACTTAATGAAATTAATTGAAAAATCCTTGATTTTATGGATATAATGTGATATAATAACAGTGACTAGAAATTTCGGAGTGGGCAGCGATGCCCACTTCATTTGTAGAAGGAGGATAAATTGACAAAAGTCAAAGAGCTTTGCAGAGAGAAACTGCAACCGATTATTGAAGAGGTTGGATACGAACTTGTTGATGTGACATATCAAAAAGAAGCCAGCGGCATGAACCTTGTTTTTACAATCGACTGTGACAATGGCGTGACCATTGACGATTGCGAAAAGGTGCATAAAATTATCGATCCGATTTTGGATGAACTCAATCCAACAGACGACAAACCATACATTCTGTCGGTAAGTTCACCGGGGATTGACAGGCCGCTTAAATCGGAGCGAGATTTTAAACGCAACATAGGAAATGAGATTGAAATTTCACTCTTCAAAAAGATTGATGGCAAAAAGAATTTTGTCGGAACACTTGAAAGTTTTGATGAACAACAAATTGTTATCAAAAACCAAGATGGACAAGTGAAGTTGGATAGAAGCCAAATCGCACACATTGTGCCAGTTATAAAATTTTAAAGGAGTAAAAAAATGATTAACAAAGACTTTTTTCAAGCATTGGACGATTTAGAAACCGAAAAGAAAATCAACAAAGAAAAATTTATTGAAGCGCTTGAGTTTGCACTAACTTCCGCATACAAAAAGATGTATGGCGAAGCAAAGAGTGCAAGCGTTAAACTTTTCCCAGAGAAAAACACTATAAAAATTTTCTCATACAAAACTGTTGTGGATGAAGTGACAGATCCAGACAAAGAGATTTCTTTGGACGAGGCTAGGTTGATTAAAAAATCTTATAAACTTGGCGATATTGTTGCAACCGAAGAGACAACCAAAGATTTTGGACGTATCGCTGCTCAAACTGCAAAGCAAGTTGTTATGCAAAGGCTGAAAGAGTTTGAAAGAGAAATGGCAATCTCAGAAATTTCGGAAAAGGAAGACGAACTTTTAACAACAATCATCAAGCGTATTGACAACGGCACTGTGTATGTTCAAATTTCTGGCTCACATGTGGAAGGAATAATGCTTCCATCCGATCAAATACCGGGTGAAAAATACGAAATAGGGCAGAGAATTAAAGTTTATGTCAAAAAGATTAAAGATTCTTTCCGTGGGCCTCAAATTCAAGTTACAAGAAGCAACATTGGTTTTGTTAGAAAAATATTTGAACTTGAAATTCCAGAGATTGCATCTGGCGATGTAAAAATTAAAAATATCGCAAGAGATGCTGGAAGCAGATCCAAGGTTGCAGTTTTCACTGAAAAAGCAAACATCGATCCAGTTGGCGCTTGCGTAGGAAATCATGGAATAAGAATCAACACTATTGTTTCTGAACTTAACGGCGAAAAAATCGACCTCATACTTTACAGTGATGATCCTCTTGAATATATCGCAAGATCACTGAGCCCTGCAAAAGTGCTTAGCGTTGAAACTAATGAAAGCCTTAACGCTTCACGAGTTATTGTTCCAGATGACAAACTTTCGCTTGCGATTGGCAAAAATGGACAAAATGTTCGCCTTGCAGCAAGATTGACCGGTTGGAAGATTGAGGTTAAACCTGAAAGCTCACTTGGCAAAACCTCGCAAGAGCCAAAAGAGGTTGAATACGAACTTGTAGATCTTGACGAAGGCGATTCGTTTGCTTCATTCGATGACCTTGAAGAAATTTCAGGAGATGACGATGAATAAAAAATTGCCACAAAGAATGTGCATAGTGTGTCGCAACATGTTCGACAAAAAACAACTGATAAGAATTGTTAAAAACAAAGACGGGCAGTTTTTTGTCGACACGACAGGCAAACTTGCAGGCAGAGGAGCGTATGTTTGCAAAAACAGAGACTGCCTCGAAAGAATAAAGAAGAGCAAGATGTTAAACAAAACCTTTAAATGTGAAGTTCCGCAAAATATATATGACGAGGTTTTAAAATATGCAGACAACTAAACTTGCCTCATATATTGGCATTGCCATGCAAGGCGGAAATGCTGTCATTGGCAGCGACAATTTGGATGGCTACAACAAAAAGCTTTATCTTGTGCTTGTCGACAAACAGGCTGGCAAAACAAGCAAAAAGGTTTTTGCAAAACTGACAGAAAAAGGCATTGAAGGCTGCGAAATTGAAAACCTTGACGGTTTGACTGGAAAAAATATAAAAATCATAGCGTTTAAAAACAAAGGTCTAAGCGAAGAAATAAAAAAATATTTGTAAATAAGGAGATAAACTTGGCAAACAATTCACTTACTAACTTAAGAGCAATTTTTGATATGCAAAAGGAAGGTTTAATTCTTGAAACGTTAAGAGATATTCGCTCTCTTAAACTTCAACTTGAAGACTTTTCTAGAAATGCTAGCAACGCAAAAAAAGCGTTGGAGCAAAAACAAAAAGTCGTCATTCAGGAAGAAAAGCCAAATGCTGTTGCATCTCAACCAAACCCGCTTCCAACGCCGAAGCAGGATAGTTTGTCAACTCCTAAATCACAACCAAACAAAGAATTTAAAAAATATGAAGCGCCTTCAAACGCATCTGGAAAAGCTAATCAAGATTTTAGAAAGAACAATCAAACAAATGTTACAACTCAGCGTCCTTTTAACAAAAATTTTGATGCCTCCAAAAAACCAAACTTTCAAAACAAACCAAACTTTAACAAAGGTGGCGGATTTGTTTCAACCAAAGTTAACAATTTTAGATCTTTCGCTGGGGCAGAACCTGAGCCAATAACCATTCAACCAGAGCGAAACTTTGGCAATAAAAATAAATCGCAAAAGAAAAATATAGTTGAAGAAAAACAGCGCCCACAACAACGCAGAGGTGCTGACAACAGAAAAAGCGTGCTTACAATGTCAGAGGATGGTTTTGAAGAAACCACAATGGGTTCAAGAAAACTTTCAAACAAGTTAAAAAAGAAATCTGAAACGATTGTTGCGCCAAAAGTTACACATATCGTGCTTAATCAAAAGGAAATTACAGTAAAAGATCTGAGCGAAAAAACAGGTAAGCCAGTTGTTGAGATTGTTAAAAAATTGATGATTTTGGGCATAATGGCAACCATAAATTCGACCATTGACTTTGACACAGCTGAACTTGTTTGCAGCGAATTTGGCATAACGGCTGAACTTAAAATGGACAAAACAATGGAAGAGAAGTTGTTTGATTTCAGCCACAAGGATGACGAAGAAAATCTTGTTAAGCGTCCGCCAGTTGTCACGGTTATGGGGCATGTCGATCATGGTAAAACCTCACTTTTGGATGCATTTAGAAAAAGCAATGTGGCTTTGAATGAAGCGGGTGGTATCACTCAAAAAATCGGCGCTTATCAAATAACTTTCAACAATGAAAAGATAACGTTTATTGACACGCCTGGGCATGCAGCGTTCACACAAATGCGCGCAAGAGGCGCAAAGGCGACAGATATCGCTATTTTAGTGGTTGCCGCAGATGACGGAATCATGCCTCAAACGATAGAGGCGATAAATCACATCAAAGCGGCTGGCGTGCCAATGATTGTCGCTATCAACAAAATTGATAAGCCTGAGGCGAATATCGATAAAGTTAAGCAACAACTTGCCGAGCATGACGTTCTTCCAGAAGAATGGGGCGGCAACACGGTTGTCGTTCCAGTTTCTGCAAAAACAGGGCAAGGAATGGACGAATTAAAAAGCATGATTTTGCTTGTGGCTGATATGGAAGAGTTGAAGGCTAATCCAAAGCGAACCGCAACGGGCGTTATTTTGGAAGCTGAGCTCGACAAAAACAAAGGGCCAGTTGCAACCGTGCTCGTTCAAAACGGAACTCTTAAAATCGGCGACAGCTTCCTTGCTGGGTTGACATATGGCAAGGTTAAAGCTATGTTTGACGAAAATGGCAAAGCCATTAAAGTTGCTCCGCCATCAACGCCTATTTCTGTGCTTGGCTTTAACGAAGTTCCATCTTCTGGCGATGAGTTTTATGTGCTTAAAGAGGCGCTTTCAAAACAAGTTATTCAAGAGCGTATCGACAAAATCAAAAAGCAAAAAGCGCTTACAACCTCTGGGTTTAGTTTGGATAACTTTATGGATAAAGTTAACGAAGGCACGCTTAAAAATCTTAATTTAATCATAAAAGCTGACACTCAGGGCTCTGTGGAGGCGCTTGCTGCAACTCTTTCGCCGATCAGCAATGAAGAAGCAAAAGTCAATATCGTTCATGCGGCTACTGGGCCTGTCAACGAAAGCGATGTTGTGCTTGCAGAAACAACTAAGGCAATCATCATTTCGTTTAACATAAAACCTGGTTCTAAAGCAAAACTTTTGGCAGATAGACAAAAAGTTGAAATTAAAGAATATAAAATTATCTACGAAGTCGTTGATGACATCACTCGTGCAATCAACGGCATGCTTTCAATCAAATACGAAGAAAAATATATCGGCTATGCTGAGATTAGGGTGGTTTTCAAACTCTCCACAGCAGGCAAAGTTGCAGGATGTATGGTTAAAGATGGCAAAGTTACACGTGGTTGCATAGCAAAGGTTAAACGTGGCGATGAAATCATCGGCGAGACGAGCGTTGAAAGCTTGAAGATTGTAAAAGACGAAAAAGCCGAGGTCGTTAAAGGCTATGAATGCGGCATCAAACTTCACGATAACATCGATTTCAAAGAAGATGACACCATCGAATTTTATGTTAATGTTCCTATAAACAGGGGGTAAAAATGTCAAATAGAATTGAAAGAGCAAACTCTCAAATTCAAAAAGCGTTGCAAGAGATTTTGCAATTTCACATGAACGATCCAAGAATTACACCGTTTGTTGGAGTCAGTGACGTTAAAGTTGCGCCTGATTTTAGATATTGCAAGGTTAAAATCGCTTTGACTGATGGAGATTACTCCAAAGCGGACGAAGTTATGAGCGTTCTAAAAAAATCGGAGGGGTATATTAAAAATCAACTTGCGCAGATGCTTGACATGCCTCATATTCCAAAACTTGACATGGTTTTTGATAAAAATATGCAAAACGCCATTAGGGTGGAAGAAATTTTAAAAGGGCTGAATATTCCAACGGAGGAAGAAAGTGACGCAGGCGCAGAAGAATAAAAAATTTGAGCAAATAATAGAAAAAATTACAGCGGCAAAATCAATTGCCGTTTTTGCCCATGTAAGCTATGATGCTGACGGGCTTGGCTCGCTTTATGGTTTGTCATTTTATCTTAAAAAGCTTGGCAAAAAGGTTGATATGTTTGTAGACAGCAAAATAACCAAGCTTGATGCAAGATTTTTTGATATAACGCTGTTAAAAGATGATCTTGCAGAATATGATTTAATGATAATGGTGGACACCCAGAATGCTGGCAGACTGGGCAAGTATTGTTCAGCGTTCAAAAATCATCCAAACACAGTGCGCCTTGATCATCATATTGGAACTTTTAATGATGCAAAAATAGAGTTGACACTGCCTTATGCATCAGCTTGCGAGGTGGTGCTGGAATTGATTGAAAGGATGCCTGCAAAGATTGATAAAAAGGTTGCAACCTATCTTTACGCTGGAATTTTGACGGATACATACGGATTTTTGGTGGACTCGGTGAGTGAGCAAACATTTAAACATGCTTTAACTCTAATAGAACATGGTGCTGATTTTCATAAGGCAAGTAATATGCTTTTGCGTGCTCAAACTATTGAACAATTTAATCTTTCCAAACGCATGGCAGAAAAACTTGAAATCTTTGACGGCGACATTGCAATATCTTCACTCACAAAAAAGGATTTTAAGCAAACAAACACCAAACCTAACGAGTGTATGAGTTTATCAAACAAACTCATCTGTCTTGACAAGATTAATTTTTCATGTTTGATGAAAGAGGAGCAGAACAACATTTTCTCATGCTCACTTAGAGCTAAAAAACCATACAACGTTGCGCAAATAGCAGAAAAGTTTGGAGGCGGCGGACATATTTTAGCATCTGCTTGCAAAATTAAAGGCAGCGAAAAGGATGTTAAGAAAAAAATCCTTCAAGCAATCAGGGAAGTGAAATGACGGGAATAATCCTATTAAATAAGCCACGAGGACTTTCATCAAATTCGGCGGTGAATATCGTTAAAAAGGCTGTTGGTGCAAAAAAAGCGGGGCATCTAGGCACGCTCGACGTTGAAGCGCAAGGCTTGTTGCCAATTACGATCAATTCATCAACAAAACTTTTTGATTACTTTTTGCACAAAGATAAACAATACAAAACCATTTTTAAGTTTGGAGAAGAGACCGACACTTTTGATTTGGAAGGCGAAACAACAAAAGTAGAAGACGTTGACATCGATACGCAACAACTTGTCAGCGCTCTAAAAGCCTTTGAGGGCAAGATAAAACAACTGCCGCCAGATTATTCGGCTAAAAAAATCAATGGTAAAAAGGCATATCAATTAAAAAGAGAGGGCAAGGAGGTTTCTCTTCAACCAAAAGAAGTTGAAATATATAAATTTGAACTTATCGATAAGATTGATAAAAACACTTTTCAATTTTTGATTGAATGTTCCTCAGGCACATACATTCGTGCGCTGTGTAGAGATTTAGCAGCCGAATTATCCACATGTGCCGTGTGTTATGACATAACACGCACAAAATGTGGGAATTTTGACTTAAAAGATGCGTTTTCTCTGCAAGATGTAAAAGAAGGAAAATATGCGTTAATCAAACCCGAAACTTTGTTTGATTATCAGCCTTTAAATCTATCAAGCGTTCAACAGCAGAAGATTTTAAATGGCGATTTTATCAAAACAGAGCAAGATGACGGCACATACAAAGTGTTTGGAGAAAGTTTTTTAGGCATTGGAAGGGTTGAAGACGGCATATTAAAATTGAAATTAAGATTAAATTAAAGGAGACGGTATGCAAGAGGTAAAAGAAGCGCTTTTTGGGCCTTCTGGAAACAGTGAGCAGTTTTATGAAGAAGGATATAAAACCACTCTGCAAGCGCCAAAATGGCTTAAAGAGCAAGGGCTAGACGCTTTTGAGTATTCATTCGGCAGAGGATATATCATGCCAAGCGAGACGGCTAAAAAACTTGGCGAAGAGTTTAATCAACAGGGCATAAAACTTTCATTGCATGCGCCATATTTTATTAATTTTGCATCGCCTGATGACATCTTGCTTGCTAAAACAAGAGGATACATTACAACTGGAATAAAGTTTTTAAGAAATTTTGGTGCGGATAGGCTTGTTTTTCATCCCGGATCAGCGGGAAAAATGGACAGACACGAAGCATTTGTTCTTGCAAAAGAGCGGATTGTGGAGTTTGTAAACAACTTGGAAGAACAAGGGCTTTTGGAGGGCATATATCTTTGTCCGGAAACGATGGGCAAATCGCAGCAGATCGGAACTTATGAAGAAATATTGCAAATATGCGCACAAAACAAGCATTTGATTCCAACTTTTGATTTCGGACATATCAACGCTTTGACGCAAGGGGCTCTTAAAACTAAACAAGATTTCTTAAAAATTTTAAACAGGTCTATCGAAGTTATTGGATTTGAAAAGACTGCCAATGCCCACATACATTTTTCAAAAATTCAGTATGCTGAAAAAGGGGAAATAAGGCATTTGAACTTTGATGATCAAATCTATGGCCCAGACTTTCAGCCGCTTGCAGAGGCGCTGATCGAACTTAACCTTCATCCAAGAATTTTAAGCGAATCGGCGGGACATCAAAGCCAAGACGCAAAAGAAATGAAAAGTATATATCAAAATTTACTTGCACAAAAAAGGTAAATATGTTATGATAAAAAAGCAAATTAATTAAGGAGATTTTTTATGGTTACAGCAGGAGATTTTAGAAAAGGCACAACTTTTGAAATGGACGGAGCAGTTTACACGGTTATTGATTTTTTACATGTAAAACCTGGCAAAGGCTCGCCGTTTGTGAGAGCAAAAATCAAAAACGTTATGACAGGACAGGTTAAAGAAACAACTTTCAACCCATCTGACAAATTCCAAGTTGCAGTGATTGAAAAGAAGGAGATGACCTATCTTTACAATGACGGCGAACTTTATTACTTTATGGATGCAGAAACTTACGAGCAAATTCCGCTCAACAGAGAAACAGTTGAAGATGCGCTCAATTTTATGGTTGAAAACATGAATGCGACAATGTATTTTTACAAAGGCAACCCGTTTGCGGTGTATCCTCCAACCTTTGTTGAACTTGAAGTTGTGGATTGCGAACCAGCCATCCAAGGCGACACTTCTAAGGCTGCAACAAAGCCAGCTAAACTTGAAACGGGCTACGTTTTAAACGTTCCACTTTTCATCAGCCAAGGCGAAAGAGTGAGAGTTGACACTCGTGATGGAAGTTATATGGAAAGAGCAAAAAACTAATTTAATTTGTTTTATAAGAATGCCGAGCGCATTCTTTTTTTTTCGTTATTTTTCGCTACATTACACTTTTGCACCTCTTCATATATTCATGTAGGAGGCGTGCATGCTTGAAGGAATTTTGCCAGACAAAATATTTCTTCCGATTAAAAACAAAGTGGGCTTTTCTGCTTTAAATGAAATACGCTTTCGTGCGGACAAGCCTGTAATTTTGTCGCAAATGGGACAAAAGTTTTTTTTAAGCGATTTGGGCAAAACACGCTCACTTAACGAGGCTATCTTTGCAACCTCTTCTATGATTGAAGAAATAATTTTTAGGGCAAGTGAATGCTCTATTTACTCGGTTAGCGAGCAGATCAAAAAAGGTTACATCGTCACTAGTAATGGCGTAAGGATTGGCATTGCAGGCAACGAGGTGGAAGAGGGCGGATTGGTTAAAACTATGACGGGTTTTTCTTCTGTCAACATCCGAATACCACACGAAGTAAACAACTGTTCTCTCAAAGCGTATTCATCAATCGTCACAACTGATGGCGTGCTAAACACCCTCGTAATTTCGCCGCCAGGGGCAGGAAAAACAACTTTTCTAAGAGATTTTGTCTGCCAACTTTCACAACGCAATTTGCCTTACAATATCTTGGTTTTGGATGAACGTGGAGAGCTTAATATTGGCAAAGGCCTTGGAAATTATGCAGACGTTATTAGTTTTGCCAGCAAAAAAAATGGTTTTGAAAATGGCATTCGTTCAATGTCGCCAAACATTATCGTCACAGACGAACTCGGCGAATGGGAGGACGTGGAGGCAGTGGAGTATGCTTGCAACTGCGGCGTTAATATTTTGGCTTCAACTCATTCAGACAGCATGGACAGTTTTTTGCAAAAGTCAGCCTTTAAAATGCTTATAGACGAAAAAGTTTTTAAAAGATACATCGTGCTTTCTATGCGTGAAGGCCCTGGCACGCTTGAAGGCATCTACGATGAAAATTTTAGCAGGATTATGAGGTGGTGAATATGAAATGGGTTTTACTTGCAGTTTTGTTTGCTGTGTGTGTGGCAATCGGCTATGTTTTTTCAATGAAATATAAAAGGCGTGTGCAATTTTATAGTGCGCTTATTTTATTTGCTCAAAAATTGGATGTGGAAATCAACTATTCTCGTGAACGACTAAAAAAACTTATAGAAAATATGGATGAAAAAACCAAGAAAAACTTGTTTGGTTTAGATAAAAATTTTTTAAATTATCTAAGTGGCAGTGAGCAGCTTACGCAAGAGGCGTTATTCAAAAATTGTCCAGTTTTAAAACCTGACGAAAAACAAATGGTGTTTCTCTTTTTTAAAAGCCTTGGCAGAAGTGATGTTTCTGGACAAAGCAAGGAAATTGGCAATTTTCTAAAACGCTTTGATGAAAATTTGACTAAATGCGCTGCCGAAAACAAAAAGTATGGCTCGCTTTCTTTCAAACTTGGTATTATTGCAGGGCTTTTTGTGGTTGTGATTTTGCTTTAAGGAGGAAGAGGATGGAGGGTGTTGAAATTATCTTTAAAATCGCCGCCATTGGTCTGATCACTGCGGTTGTTTCGCAAATATTAAAGCAAGCGGGCAAAGATGAGATTGGAACTTTTGCAACCTTGGCAGGACTGATTGTGGTGATAGTTATGGTGCTTAGTTTAATAGGCGATCTGTTTGGAACGATTAAAACGATGTTTGATTTTGGTTAAAGGAGCGCATTGAGCATGGATATCATTTTCAAAATCATTGGCGTTGGCCTGATTACATGTGTTGCTGTGCTGATTGTAAAACCTGTGCGCAGTGATTTTGCCATGCTAATTTCTATGGTGGGCGGCGTGATTATTTTGGTTATGATTTTATCCTCGCTTACCACTGCGATTTCTTTGATAAAGTCGATTGCAAATCAAACTGGTATAGATGGAAACTTGCTGTCGTTGGTGTTTAAAATTATAGGGGTTGGTTATCTGACTGAATTTACTGCAAGCATGTGTGCAGATGCAGGAAGCGGAGGACTTGGAGACAAGGTTCTTTTAGGCGGAAAAGTAGTTATATTGGTGATGGCGCTGCCAATTATAACCAGCATACTAACCATTGTCATGGAGCTTTTGCCAACATGAAAAAGTTTTTCTTTTTAATTTGCGCCATTTCGATTGTAATCTTGTCCTCGTTATTAATAAATGAATCCTTAATTTCATCCTCCGCCTCTGTTTGTTATGCCGACAGCGCACAGGAGAGTGTAGAAGACCAAATTGAAGATAGCGTTGACGATCAACTCGGTGACCTTGATTTGGGTGAACTTGAAGATATACTTAATAATTCGCAAAATGCAAATGATTTGTTTGGCGGCAAAAGTTTTTTAGAAAAACTTGCCTCAATTATAAACGGAGATTTTGCTGACGATTCCACTTCAATTTGGGAAGCTATCTTAAACTTAATTTTTGATAATCTTTTATCCTTTTTGCCCATCATTGCAACTGTGATTGCAGTGGCGATACTAGGCGGAATGATTCAAAATTTAAAGCCCAATCTCAATGGCAAGAGCATAGGCTCGGTTATTCATTTTGTAACATACGGCGTGGTGGTTATTTTAATCTTCACAATAATATTAAAAATGATAACCATAACGACTTCTACCATTGGCTCTATCAAAGCGCAAATGGATGCGGTTTTTCCAATACTATTAACCATGCTCACTGCTGTTGGAGGAACAGTTTCAGTTTCGGTATATCAACCTGCTATGGCTTTGCTTGCAAGCGTGATTATAAACGTCTTTACAATTTTCCTTATGCCACTGTTTTTAATCTCCACCGTTTTAAGCCTTGTAAGCAATCTTTCTAACAATGTTAAACTTGACAAATTTATTGGTTTTTTGAACTCTCTTTTTAAATGGGTTATCGGGCTTATCTTCACAGTGTTTATAGGCTTTGCGTCCATACAGGGCATTACTGCTGGTTCGATTGACGGCTTGTCAATTAAGACGGCTAAGTTTGCAATCAAAAGCTATATACCAATCGTAGGCTCATATATCTCAGACGGGCTTTATATCGTGCTGGCTTCTTCAAGTTTAATAAAAAATGCTGTGGGAGCATGCGGACTTTTGCTGCTGGCTGGCACTATTCTTGCGCCAATCTTACAACTGATTATTTTTATGCTTGCACTTAAACTTATGGCAGGAATAATAGAGCCACTTGGTGATGGAAAAATAGCCTCGTTTGTAAACACTCTTGCAAAAAATATGACTATGCTTATTTCAATGATTGTGGCTGTTTCGTTTATGTATGTTATTTTGACAGGGCTTGTAATGTGCAGTGCAAACATATTGTAAAAGGAGGAGAAAATGTTCAGTTCGCTCTCTGGCTGGGTGCTTTCAATCGCAGGTGTCATCAGCCTTTCAGTAATTGTTGAATTGATATTGCCGGAAGGTCAACTCAACAAGTATATACGTGGCATCTTTTCTTTTATTATAATGCTTGTAATAATTGCGCCGCTGCCAAGTTTAGTTGGAAAGAATTTTAGTTTTTCAGATATCTCTTTAAATGAACATTACGAGTTGCAAGAAGATTATATCTACCAAATGAATGTCTACAAAACAGAAGCCTTGCAAAATGATTTGCAAAGACAGATAAAAGAGCATGGCTATGAGAATGTGACGGTTTCTGTTTCTAGCGAAAATTATTCCACTTCGTTTAACATCAAAGCGATTTATGTCGAACTTTCAAATTTAGTCATAACTAGCGAGGCCGAACATACAAATATTTTAGACATTGAGAAAGAAATTTTAAAAATAATTCTTGCTCATGCAAAAGTCGATGAGGCGGAGGTGCATTTTGAAAGGTAAGTTTTCAGAACTTGTAAAAAAGTTTGCAGACAGCATAAAAACAAATCGCAAAATGCAAATAGGACTGGCCATCCTTCTTGCTGTGATTTTGATTTTGTGTTACTTCCTTTTCATTCGCTCTCCTTCGCCAAAGGATGTAAATGAAGGGCAAAGCATAGTCTCGTCTGACGCTGAAGCTTATGCCGACCAACTTGAAAGCAAACTTGAAAAAGTGCTTTCACAGGTGAAAGGGGCGGGAGATGTAAGTGTGCTGGTGACCCTAGGAAGCGGATTTGAATATGTCTACGCCACTGAGGAGGTTGTAAAAGAAACCTCATCTGGAACAACCACGACAAGCACAATTATTTTGGTTTCTGGCGAGCCTGTTCTGGTTAAAGAAATCTATCCCCAAATTCAAGGTGTGCTTGTTTCAGCCTCTGGTGCAGATGACATTTCAGTCAAAGTAAATCTTATCACTGCGATTCAAACAGTGGTGGATGTTGCAAATGAAGATATAACCATCTTAACAAGAGTTTAAAAGGAGATCAATATGAAAAAAAGAACAAAAATCATTATTCTTGCAGTTATGGTTGTGCTTTTAGGCGTCACAGGCTATCTTAACGTAGTGCTGAACTCCTCCACTCAGGATGTGCCAACTCAAACCACAACGGCAAGCTATTTTGCTTCCTATCGTGAAGATAGAGAATCACGCCGTGACCAAGAACTTTTATACTACCAAGCGATTGCAGAAAGCCCAGATTCTTCTGAGGAGGCTGTAAAAAACGCTGAGGCTGCAAGAGAGGCTCTTATCGCACAAATGGATAAGGAGCTTGTTGTGGAAGGTTTGATTAAGGGGCTAGGCTTTAATGATTGCGTAATCACAATGTCCACATCAAACGTCAACGTTTTGGTGGATGCTGACACGTTGACCGAAACCGAAGTTGCTCAAATTGTGGCAGTTATTCAAGAACAACTTGGCACAGAACTTAAAAATATTAAAATTATTCCTGTTGAATAATTGGACAAAACAAGTTTAAGTATGCTATAATTTGGTTATAGAATAGGAGAATAATGCATGGCAGAGAAAAAACTCTATAATCAAGACGGAAAAATAACCTGTGACAAAAACATTTTATATTCAATAGTAAACCTTGCCACCAAAGAAATAAAAGGCGTGGCAAGGCTTTCTAACAGCAATTTGCCTTGGTATAAAAAATTGTTTGCCAAGAGCGACTATGAGGGCGTTAAAATCACTTTTGAGGCAAACGGCACACTTAAAATCGATGTATATGTGGATGTCTATGTGGGCGAGAATATGCCAGATTTAGCATATCGCATACAAGAGAATATTAAAAACAACCTTTCAAGCATGGTTGAGATGAAGGCTTCAAACATCAACGTGCATGTTATGGATGTTTTTTGTGATAGATTGGATGTGGGCTACTAAGATGAGAAGAGATTCAAGAATAACTGCGTTTATTTTGATTTTTGAAAGACTTTTTAACAGCAGCCCTGTTGATGATGAGATTTGGCAACAGGTTAAAGAAAAGGATAAAGAATTTGCACAACAAATTTTTGATGCATATCAAAATAACGCAGAAAAAGTGGCGGACATGCTACAAAAAGTTTTGATAGGCTACAGCCTTGACAGAGTTCATAAAATTGATTTAGCCTTGCTTTACGAAGCCATTGCGGAAATAAAGTTTCTCAATTCTCCGCCTGCAGTAGTAATCAACGAAGTTTTAGAAATTGCTAAAAAATATTCAACCGCTGAAAGCCCAAAATTTATAAACGGAGTGCTTTCAAAAATTGTAAATGCAAAGGATGGTGGACATGCTTGATACCTTGACGGTGTCACAATACAACGCTTATATAAAGCAAATATTTGATGCGGAAGAACTTCTCCACAATATTAAAATTGTTGGGGAAGTTTTTGGGTTGTCACTTTCAAAAACTGCCGTGTATTTCTCACTCAAAGATGAGGGTGGAATGATTGGCTGCGTTTGTTTTTCACTTGCAATAATCGGTGATGTTAAAGAGGGCGACAAAGTAACCGTCACAGGCTCGCCAAACTATTATGCAAAAGGCGGCAGGCTGAGTTTTGTGGTTTCTAAACTTGAAAAAGCAGGGCAAGGCGACTTGTATGCTCAATTTTTGATGCTTAAAGATAAACTTGAAAAGCAAGGCTTGTTTGACCCAAGTCACAAAAAAACGATGCCACAAAACATTGCAACCATTGGGGTTATAACTTCAAAAGAAGGCGCGGTTATCCATGACATTTGCAATGTGGCAAGGCGCAGAGATCCATCAATAAACATTGCTTTATTTGCAGTCAAAGTTCAGGGAAATGGAGCGGAAGATGAAATTGCAAAAGCAATAAAGTTGCTCTCTGATTTTGAAGGAATTGATGTAATCGTGGTGGCAAGAGGCGGTGGCTCGCTGGAGGATTTGGCGGCATATAACACTGAGAAAGTGGCAAGGGCAACTTTCGAGTGCAACAAATTTATCGTGAGCGCCGTGGGACATGAAACCGACTTTACAATCATCGATTTTGTCAGCGATTTGCGTGCTCCAACTCCATCTGCGGCTGCCGAACTTTTGACGCAAGATATCTCAGGCAAAAAACAAGTTTTAAATCGGCTGCTTTCATCGTTTAGCGCAGAGCTTTCACGCTTTATTGACAATAAAATTTTGCGATTGCAGCAATATGAAAAAACCTTTGAAAGTTTAATTGACTCCTTTCTTGCCAACAAAAATTTTGAACTTGGGCTTATCGAAAATTCGCTGTCAAAACTAGACCCAAAACAGGTTTTAAAGCGAGGCTATGCCAAAGTTGAACAGGACGGCAAAGTTGTTGACAAGGCGCAAAATGTTGTGCTACAATCAGACTTAAAGATAAGCTTTTATGACGGCGAGTTGCTTGCAATTCCAAAAGAGGTGAAGTATGACATATGAAAAAGCAATACAACAACTTGGTGAAATTGTAGAAAAACTTTCAAGTGAAAGTTTGCCTTTGTCGCAAGCCACATCTCTTTTTGAAGAGGGTATGAAATTGATTAAGTTCTGCTATGAACAATTAAAATCTTCACAAGGCAAAATTTTTGAAATTAAAAATCAACTTGATAAATTAAAAATGGAGGAAATGCAATGAAAATTTCCAAACTACTTGGCGAAAGGTTAAAGGATGCACCAGCAGGAGCAACCTCAAAAAGCCATATTTTTCTTACTAGGGCGGGTTACATAAAACAAGTTGCAAATGGCATCTACACTTTTTTGCCACCAGCAGAGCGTGTTAGTAAAAAAATTCAAGAGATTATTCGTGAGGAAATGAATGCTGTGGGTGGGCAGGAAGTGCTTTTTCCTGTTGTTATGCCAAGAGAGATTTGGGATTTAAGCGGCAGATATTCTTCCATAGGCGAGGAGCTTGTGCGTTTTAAGGATCGTTCGCAGCATGACCTCGTTTTAGGAATGACGCACGAGGAAGCCGCTGTTCATGCCGCACTTGGCACAATAAAAAGTTATGATCAACTTCCTTTTATGATCTACCAAATTCAAACCAAATTCCGTGACGAGGCAAGGGCAAGAGCGGGGCTTATAAGAGTGCGTGAATTTTTGATGAAAGACGCTTATTCTTTCCACGCATCTCAAGAGGATTTGGAAGAATATTATAAAACCCTCTATGACGCATACTTTAAAATATTTCACAGAATGGGCATGAGAAATGTGATTGCAGTTCACTCTGACAGTGGCATGATGGGTGGAAAAGTTGCAGATGAATTTCAATTATTAACTGATATCGGCGAAGATACCATTGTGATTTGTCCTGAGTGCGACAGCGCATCAAACATAGACGTGGCAACCAGCCAAATGCCTGAAAATGACCATATTTTCGGCGTAAAACAAGAAGTTTTTACAGGCGAGGCGAAAACCATTGACGAAGTTTGTTCAAATCTCAACAAACAGCCTTCTCAAATCGCAAAAGCAGTTTGCTATGCAGTCAAAGGCGATGAAAACAGGGTTGTGATTGCATTTTTGAGAGGCGACCGAGAGGTGAACGAAGCAAAACTTAAAAATTTAGTAGGCGCAGAAATTGCTATCAAAGATTTGGAAGGCAGCGGAATTGTAAAGGGCAACATTGGCTGCGTAGATTTAGATGTTTCTAATGCTGAAATATACTATGATAAATCACTTGAAGGCTTGGAAAGTTTTGTGACAGGGGCGAACAAAGAGGGCTACCACTATCAAGGCGTTTCAATCACAAGAGACGTTAAACCTGATAAGTTTGTTGACATTTCAAAAGTTAAAGAGGGCGACAGATGTCCAGTTTGTGGCGCAAAACTGCTTGTTAAAAATGGCATAGAAATTGGCAACATCTTCCAACTTGGCACAAGATACACCAAACAAATGGGGCTCAGCGTTCACATGCCAGATGGCAGCACAATCAATCCGATAATGGGCTGCTACGGCATTGGAATTGGCAGATGCTTGGCAAGCATCGCAGAGGAAAATAGCGATGAAAAAGGGCTTGTATGGCCTATGAGCGTTGCTCCTTGGCATATATATCTTTGCCCGATCAGATATGATGATCCTGTTGTAAAAGAAAAGGCAGATTATCTTTACAAAAAGCTTACAGCAGAAAATTTTGAAGTGCTTTTTGATGACAGGGTTGTTTCGCCGGGGGTTAAGTTTAATGACAGCGAACTTATGGGCATCCCAGTTAGAATTGTAATCAGTCCAAAAACTATTGAAAATGGTCAGTATGAGATTACAATAAGAGCGACTGGTGAAAAAATCTTTGTCAACGAAGACAGCCTTTCAAAAAAACTTGATGAAATAATTGTTTATTAAAATCAGCCGCACGGCTGGTTTTTTCATAAATAATATCGACATTAAATATAATAATTTTATGAAAAAGGACAAGAAAGTCAAAGCCTCATCGGTGGAAATTAAACGATATAAATGGGCTTTTAAAATGTTTATAGTGTCTTTATGCCTCTCTTCGCTTTTTTCATTGTTCAGCCAAAGCGTGCTTTCACATTTAGGCGCTATATTTGCTTGTTTTATCATCGCATTTTTTATTTTTATCAGCGTTGTGTTTGATATGATTGGCATTGCGGTAACCAGTGCCGATGAAGATTTTTTTAAAATTCAAATGCAAAATGAAGTAAGCGGCAGCGAAGTTGCTTTTAAACTCAAAAAGCACTCCGAAAAGGTTTGTTCCTTTTGCGCAGACGTGGTGGGAGATATATGTGGCATTCTTTCAGGCGCTGGCGGAGCATGCATAATTTTGTCGCTTGCAAAAAACATTTCTCATCCAAGTGTTGTAATTTTAATTTCAACCTTAGTAAGCAGTTTGATTGCAGGCTTAACAATACTCTTTAAAGCGCTTATGAAAGGTTACGCAATAAAAAATTCAAACAAGATTATCTTAAAATTAGGCAGAATAATTGATAAAGTTTTTTTTCACAAAAAATCTAAAAAATATCAAAAAACAGTTGACAAAGATTAGTTTAGTGTGATAGTATATCAACGTCGAAAGCAGAAGTTTCCACTTCTCACCGGTCAAACATTTGGATTTAGACCGTGTTAAAAATTTTAATTTATTTAAAGTTTTTTTGGTGGAAATGTTTTGCATTCCACCAATTTTTTATAAAAGGAGACAACGACCATATTTAAAGAACTTTTAATCAATGATCAAATCACAGCCGATGAGGTGAGGCTTATTGACGAAAACGGCGCACAACTTGGTGTGTTGCCAATTTCCAAAGCGCAATCACTTGCAGAGGATAAAGGTCTTGACATTGTGCAAATGAACGGAGGCGCAAAACCTGCCGTTTGCAAACTGATGGATTATGGCAAATATAAATTTGACGCCATCAAAAAAGAAAAGGAATTGAAGAAAAACCAAAAGACCATTGAAGTTAAAGAAATTCAGCTTTCAATGACAATAAGCGATCACGACATCGCTTACAGGGTGACCAACGCTAAAAAATTTCTTTCCGAAGGAAACAAAGTTAAAGTTACTTTGCGCATGAGAGGCAGACAGCAGGCGTATGCAAAAAATTGCATTGAAGTTGTAAAAAACTTTACAGCCAAACTTGATGACGTTGGCAGTTGTGATAAAGAACCAGAGGTTAATGGAAGAAACATTATCGTTGTTGTTAGTCCAAAAAAAGCATAACATAAAAGGAGAAAAGGACATGCCAAAACAAAAAACACACAGCGGTGCAAAAAAACGCTTTAAACTCACCGCAACAGGAAAAGTTAAGTATGCTCGTCCAACAAAAGGACATTTCTTAACCAACAAATCAAAAGCTAGAAAAAGAAAACTTAGAAAAGGTTCATATATTGCAGGCAAAAACTCTGACAATATCAAATCTCTTCTTGGTGCAAAGTAAGGGAGGGGCATTATGAGAATTAAAAGAACAGTTAATGCAGTTAAAAAACGCAGAAAAATACTTAAACAAGCCAAAGGCTATCGTGGAGCAAAATCTAAACTTTACAGAACCGCTCGTGAACAAGTTATGAAAAGCGGTATGTATGCCTACATCGGCAGAAAACAAAAGAAGAGAGATTTCCGCGCTCTTTGGATCACAAGAATCAACGCTGCATGCAGAATTAACGACATCTCATACAGCAAGTTTATCGCTGGCTTAAAAGCAAAAAACATCGATCTTAACAGAAAAGTTCTTGCAGACATTGCAGTTAAAGATCCAGACGCTTTCAAAGCACTTGTTGCAGAGGTTAAAGCATAAATATGTTGAAGGCAAGTGGAGAACTTGTTAAAAAACTGAAAAAGCAAAAAAGAGAAAACGATTTTTTGCTTTTTTTAGATAACCAAAAAATCATCAACGATGCCATTGCGCAAGGTGCAAAACCGCTGCTTGCTTTGGCAACAGATGAAAGCTTGTTTCCAAACATAAATTGCGAAAAATACATAACAACCTCATCAGTGATTGAAGACTTAGCAGATGTAAAAACACCACGTGGCGTGGTTGTTATGTTAAAATACACACAAGATATAGTATTTTGCCCTAAAAAAACATTTTTGGTTTTAGACAAATTGCAAGACCCTGGAAATGTGGGCACACTTATTCGCAGCGGGCTTGCAGCAGGAGCAGAATGCGTATTTTTGCTGGACAGCGTTAAGGTTACAAACCCAAAAGTTATCAGAAGTTCGGCAGGTGCTGTGTTTAATATTCCTGTTTTTAGCCTAACTGAAAAAGAATTTGTTGATTTTTCGGCTAAGCATAATCTAAATCTGATAAAAACCGATATGCAAGGTGTCAATATTTTTGATTTTAAACCTACCGGCAACGAAGGAATCGTTGTAGGCAACGAAGGGAACGGCGTAAGCGAGCAGATTTCAAAACTTTGCAATACAAAGGTTACAATTCCTATGCAAAAGGGAATTGAAAGTTTAAATGCAGCCATAAGCGGTTCAATTATTTTGTTTGAAATAACTTCAAAATTATAGGAGGTAATATGTCAGGACATTCAAAGTGGCATAACATTCAAGCCACAAAAGGAAAAATGGATGCTGCAAGAAGCAAAATCTTCACAAAAATCGGCAGAGAACTTGCCGTTGCAGTTAAAGCAGGCGGGCCAGATCCTGCCAGCAATCCAACTCTAAGAGCAGTTATTGCCAAGGCTAAACAAAACAACATGCCAAACGACAATATCGACAGAAGCATCAAAAAGGCAGCCGGAGATAATGGCGGTGTTAATTATGAATCCATCGTATATGAAGGCTACGGCGTTGGTGGCTCGGCGGTTATAGTTGAATGTTTAACTGACAACAAAAACCGCACGGCTGGCGATGTTAGACATGCGTTTGATAAGCATGGAGGCTCGCTTGGCTCTTCTGGCTGTGTAAGCTATCTTTTCCAAAGAAAGGGCATAATCATTGTGCCGAGAGAAGAGGGTTTGGATAGCGATGCGCTTATGATGGACGCTTTGGAAGATGGCGCTAAAGATGTGATTGAGCATGATGATGAAGTTGAGATTATAACCGAACCTAACGAGGTCAACACAGTTAAAGAAGCGTTGGAAAAACAGGGTTATAAAATTGTAATGTCAGAAGCAAACTTAGTGCCTGATATGTATGTAGATTTAGACGAAGCAAAACTTGCATCTTTCCAAAAAATGATTGCAGTTTTAGAAGAACTTGATGACGTGCAAGAAGTTTATCACAATGTAAATTTGCCTGACGAAGAATAAGCGCTGGGCAAGCGCTTGAAAACGCCTTTTCAAGCCCAAGGTTGCCGCAAGGCAACCTTTTTTTTGGCTTTGCCAAAAAACTTGCCCAGCGCCTCTTTTTCGTTTGACAAAATCATGCAAAATAATATAAAATTTAACTATGAAAATACTAGGAATAGACCCAGGTTATGCAATAATCGGTTATGGTGTGATTGACACAGCAAAACAAAATATGGTTATAGACTATGGCGTGATCACAACTCCAAAAGAAGACAGCATTTCAGTGCGTTTAAAAAACATTGAAAGTGCTTTGGTGGAGTTGTTTAAAACCTTTCAACCAGATACTGTTGCCATTGAAGAACTTTTTTATTTCAAAAATCAAAAAACGGTTATTCCTGTTGCCGAAGCAAGAGGTGTGATTTTGCTTACTGCGCAAAAATATTGTGGCAATATTTACGAATACACGCCAATGCAGATTAAACAAGCACTCACTGGGCAAGGCAGAGCAGAAAAGGCGCAAGTTCAGTTTATGGTTAAAAATATTTTAGGCTTAAAAGAAACGCCAAAGCCAGACGATGCAGCAGATGCTCTTGCAGTTGCGCTAACACATGCGCAAACCAGTCCAATGCTGAACACAAACAAAATTTAAGGAGCAAAGATGATTTCTTTTTTAGTTGGGATTATAGAAGAAAAACAAGAGGGCAGCATATCGCTTGATGTAAACGGCGTTGGCTACTTGCTTTATGTTTCAAACAACACCTTGGCAGCGCTTCCAGAAGAAGGTGAAACAATTAAAATATACACCTACATGTCTGTTCGTGAGGATGACGTTTCGCTTTTTGGCTTTTCGTCAAAAGAAGAAAAGCAGCTGTTTTTAAAACTAACTTTGGTGTCAGGAATCGGGCCAAAAGTTGCGCTTTCTATTTTGTCAGGCCTGCCGCTTTCGCAACTTATCGCTGCAATAATCAAGCAAGATTTGCGCACTCTTTAATCCATCAAAGGGCTTGGCAAAAAAACCGCCGAAAGATTGTGCTTGGAGCTTAAAGATAAAATCTCGCCAGTTGGAGTTGTAGACGAGCCGCAAGAAAAGCAGTTTGAATACGATGAAGAAGCGTTGTCGGTTGCAGTTGAAACACTTATTTCGCTTGGTGTCAACAAAAATCAAGCCTACCAACTTGCAAAAAGCAATGCCACTGCAACATCCACAGCCGAAGACATCATTTTAAAATCATTAAGGGGGTATAGGGGATAATGGAAGAAAGATTTATCACAAGCACCAAAAACCTCACTGATGCTGAAATAGAAAACTCACTCAGACCAACCAGCTTTGACGAATATGTTGGGCAATCAAAAATCAAAGATAGCCTTTCGGTTTATATTAAAGCCGCAAAATCACGTAAAGAAAGCCTTGATCATGTTTTGCTTTACGGCCCACCAGGGCTTGGCAAAACCACTCTTTCGCACATAATTGCAAACGAGCTTGGCAGCCAGCTTAAAATCACATCTGGGCCTGCAATAGAGCATGCCGCCGACCTTGCGGCAATCTTAACCAACCTAAACCAAAATGATGTGCTGTTTATTGACGAAATCCACAGGCTTCACAAAACAGTTGAAGAAATTTTGTATCCGGCGATGGAAGATTTTGCACTTGATTTTATTTCTGGTAAAGGACCATCTGCAAAAAACATACGCCTTAAAATTCAGCCTTTCACGCTTATTGGTGCAACAACTAGGGCGGGTATGCTTACAAATCCGCTGCGTGATAGGTTTGGCATAATCTGTCGCTTAGAGCTTTACAGCATAGACGAGTTGCAAGAGATTATCACTCGTTCGGCGGGCATATTAAATATTCAAATTGACGAAGGCGCAAGCAGAGAGATTGCAAAGCGCTCACGTGGCACTCCAAGAATTGCAAACAGGCTGTTAAAACGTGTTCGTGACTATGCAGAAGTGCATGGCGAAGGCAAAATCAACAAAAGAATAGCTGATAAAACGCTTGATATTATGGAAATCGACGACCTCGGGCTTGACTATATCGACCGCAAAATTTTAAACTCAATCATCAAAAAATTTAAGGGCGGCCCAGTTGGACTTGAAACCTTGGCTGCCACAATAAGCGAAGATGCTTCCACAATCGAAGACGTTTACGAACCATATCTTTTGCAGCTTGGCTTCATCTCTCGCACGCCACGTGGCAGAGTTGCGCTAGAGCCAGCTTACAAACATTTGGGCATTGAAAAGGGAGAGTGAGATGTATTATAAAAAACTTATAGGCGATGATTTATACCTTTCGCCGATCGATGTAAACGATGCACCTATCTTTGCAAAATGGTTTAATGATTGCGACATCGCACAGATGTATAGCAAGGGCGGAATGCCTGAATATTTCACCGAACAAAAAGCACGTGAAAAACTTGAACAATACATCAAAAACAACGAGTATAGATTTGAAGTTGTAAGGCTTAGCGATGATAAGCCGATTGGCTTGTTTTCCATCAATGAGGTAAACATGCAAAATAGGACTTGCCGCATAGGCGGGTTTATCGGCGATGAGCAAAATCGTGGCAAAGGCTATGGCACTCAAGCGCTTAGAATGATTTGCGACATGGCGTTTTTTGCTTTTGGCATGCGCACAATTCTTACAAGAGTGCACTCTTATAACACTCCATCATTAAAAATAGTCGGTAAGGTTGGATTTAAAAAGGCTGGCACGCTTAAAGATTTCATCGTGTTTAACAATAAGTTTTACGACCACCTATATTTTCAACTTATGCCTAAGGATTTTTATAAAAACTTTACATCCTTCTATAAACGTGGAAAAAACTTTTCTTCACATATCACAGATCTACTTAATCGGGAATAGAAATGGACTTACTAAACAAAAAATCATATTATTATAATCTTCCGCCAGAGCTTATTGCTCAAACGCCCATAGAGCCACGTGACAGCAGCAGATTGCTTGTCTATGATAAAAAAACAGGGCAGATTGAGCATAGGGTTTTTCACGACATAACCGAATATCTATCACCAAACGACGTGCTTGTTATAAACAACACACGTGTGCTGCCAGCAAGGCTTTATGGCTATAAGGACAGCGGGGCAAAAATTGAAGTGCTGCTTCATAAAAGGCTGGATTTAAAAAATTGGGAATGCCTTGCAAAACCGTTAAAACGCCTTAAAATAGGAGATAGGGTGACTTTCAGCGAAAATCTTTCCTGCACACTTGTTAAAAAACTTGATGACGGTTTATGCCAAATGCAATTTGATTTTAACGGCGTTTTTGAACATCGTTTAAGCGAAGTTGGCACAATGCCGCTGCCGCCATATATCAAAGAAAAACTTAAAGACAAAGAGCGCTATCAAACAGTTTACAGCAAGATTGACGGCTCTTCTGCCGCTCCAACTGCAGGCTTGCATTTCACACCCGAGCTTTTGCAGAAGATTAAAGACATGGGCGTTGAAATTGTTGAAGTGCTTTTGCATGTAGGGCTGGGAACTTTTAGGCCAGTTAAGGAAGACAATATTTTAAAACACCAAATGCACAGTGAATTTATTGAAATGAGCAAGCAAAACGCCGATATTTTAAATAAAGCCAAAGCGTGCGGCAAGCGTATCATCGCAGTTGGCACAACCAGTGTCCGTGTTTTAGAAACCGCCTGCAATGATAGTGGAATATTTACGCCAATGAAAACCAACACCGATATTTTCATCTATCCGTCATATAAATTTAAAGCGGTTGATGCGCTGATAACCAACTTCCACTTGCCAGAAAGCACCTTAATCATGCTTGTAAGCGCTTTTATAGGCAGAGACCAAACTATGAAAGTTTACGAAGAAGCCGTAAAACAAAAATATAGATTTTTCAGTTTTGGTGATGCATGTTTCTTTAAATAGTTGCTATTATGACATAAAACACACTATATATAGGGGTATTATGAAAAATTTTAGTTTTGAAATAGTAAAAGAATGTCCAAAAACAGGTGCTCGAGCTGGTATTTTTCACACTCCGCATGGCGACATTTTAACGCCTGTTTTTATGCCAGTTGGAACTCAGGCAACAGTTAAAGGCGTCACGCCAGAAATGCTTAAAGATCTTGGCGCACAGATAATTTTGTCAAACACCTATCACTTACACTTGCGTCCCGGCGAAGAAATTATCAAAAAAGCGGGCGGGCTGCATAAATTTATGCATTGGAATAGGCCAATTTTAACAGATAGTGGCGGATTTCAAGTGTTTTCGCTGTCAAAACTACGAAAAATGACAGATGACGGCGTGGAGTTTTCTTCGCATTTAAATGGTGAAAAGCGCTTCATGAGCCCTGAAAAGTGCATCGACATTCAAAATGCGCTCGGCTCTGACATTGTTATGCAGCTTGATGTGTGCAGCGAAGCGGGCGCAAGTTATCAAGAAGCGCTGCAAGCAAAGCGCCGCACAAAG
>CALWTN010000027.1 GCA_944384475.1 uncultured Clostridia bacterium | reverse complement strand
AAACACGCCAAAAAATGCGTGTTTTTTGTTTATTTAATTCAAATTTTCTGCATAGAACATGTTTTTAAATTTGACATTATTTTCAAACAGTTCATCAAAAGTGCCTGTATCGATAATCTGACCATCTTCCAAAAAGAAGATTTTATCCACATCCTTAATGGTGGAAAGGCGGTGCGCAACTATAATGATTGTGCTTTTACCTTTCATTTCATCAATGCTGTGTTTGATGTCGCCTTGCGCAAAATTGTCCAGCGACGATGTGCTTTCGTCAAAGATGGTTATCGGCGAATTTCTAAGCATCGCTCTTGCAATGGCAAGCCTTTGTTTTTGTCCTCCTGAAAGTTTAACGCCGCTTTCGCCCACCTTTGTGTCTACGCCTTTATCAAGCGACTCTACAAAGTCGGTGAGCGAAGCTTTATCAAGCGCCTGTGCAATTTCTTCATCAGTGGCATCTTTTTTTACAAGCAGCAGATTTTCTTTAATTGTCATGTCAAAGATGTAGGGGAATTGATTGACTAAAGAGATCGCCCCGCGCAGAGACGGTTTATCAAGACTTTTGATGTTGGCGCCGTCAATCAGCACTTCGCCTTCATCTGCCTCATACATTTTAGAGACCAAGTTTAGTATTGTGGATTTGCCTGAGCCAGATTTTCCTACAAAAGCCACGCTGGTGTTAGGTTGAATTGTAAAATTTAAATTTTGCAGCACTTTGGTGGCAGATAAAACCTTGCGCTCGGCATTTTGCTTGGCTTTTTTATCATCTTTTTCCATTTTTTCGTATTCGACATATGAAAAACCAACATTTTTAAATTCAATTTTTCCATTTATATTTTCAAGATGCACATCGCCAAAGTGCTCGCAAGCGAAGAATTTTTCATCAAATAATGAAAACATTCTTTGAGTGCTTGCTTTGATTTCTGTTATATATGACCAAATATTGCCCAGCCCCCAAACAAAACGATAAAGTGAATTATTGTTGGAGTATATAATCATAAAGGTTGCAAGCGTAATTGTTCCCAAATCAACAAAGTAAACACCCAAAATCAACACGCCCAAACCACACAATTCAATTAAGGCAAGCCTAACAGAGTAAAACCACATGTTTGTAATGTTGGTGTGAGTGGATTGTTTTTGATGATCGACATAGTAAAATTTTGATGTTTTGCTAAGCGCATTTTCAAGCCCCAAAGCTTTAATGTCTTGTTCGCTGCGAACGATCTCTGTTGTTAGCGATGTTATTTTATCGCCCTTTTTGCGAGTGATTATTATATTTTTCTTTAATGTTTTATTTCTAAAATATTCTATCACCGTTGCCACAATAATCACGGCAACTAAAATTATCCCTATATACACATTAAGAGTGACTATGTAAATTAAAACTATAGATGTGGTTAAAATGTTCGCAACATTATCGACGATTGCAGTAAGCCTGCCCATAACGTTTGCTGGATCGTATATAATTCTTTGCACAAAAGTTCCTGTGTCATATTCGGCGTATGTTTTTGATGTGAATTTAAAAACTTGCTCGGCTAAATCTTGATTGAGTTGAGCGATAATTTTATTGGAATATTTATAGTATATAAAGTCTATTGCAACCCAAATCATTCGCCTGACAATATAAATTCCGCCTACGATTAACATTGTAAAAATGCTTTTTTTATATTCCGCAAGGGTGATGCTTTCAATGGCCTGTGCGAGCAGCAGTGTTATAAAAACATCAATCACTGATGAAACAGCCATTAAAAAAACATAGGCTATTACAGCAAATTTATTGGCTTTTATATATTTCATCATGCCTATGTTATTCTTTATTTTTTTCATATAACCTCCGCACTTATAATTTTTTTTGCGAAAGGCTGCTTTAAATTAAAATGTTTTAAAACAGGCCGTTCGTGTGAACATAAAACAATTTTTCAGTTGTAAGCAATGTTCTGTTCATTTCAAAACGGCCTCCTTATATTTTTTACTTAACTATTTTGACATTAGTAATATATAAAATCTTTAAGAGATTGTCAAGGGTATTTAAAAAATTTGATTTTTTAGCGACGAAAGTTTGTTTTTTATGCGAGAAAGTGCGTTGTCTATGCTTTTTTTTGATAGGTTTGTTTTTTGCGAGATTTGTTCATATGAAAGCCCTGCCAGATAGTGCTTTAAAACATCGAATTCAAGCGGGGAGAGCAATTTTTTAAGCCCAGTAAAAATTTCTTGATTTGTTTGACGGTTTATCAACGCTTCATCAGGTCTGTCGCCAGAGGTTATTGAAAAAACGCCATAGTCATCGTCATCTTCATCGGTGATAGGCACGGCAGACGAAAGCAACTTGTTTTTTTGAGTCGATGCATTTCTGATTGCAGATTGAATCTGCCTGCGTATGCAAAGCGATGCAAAGGTTGCAAACGATGCATCTTTATCAGGCGAGTAGTTTTTTATTGCTTTATACAGCCCAATCATGCCTTCTTGAATTAGGTCTTCAACATCGCCGCCAATTAAAAAATATCCACGTGAGAATTTGTTTATCACATTGCGGTATTTGTTAAAAAGTTCAAGTTCAGCATTATAGTCGCCTTGTTTTGCAAGGCTTGCAAGTTGTTCGTCTGTCACCTTAACCTCTTTGTCTTAAAATTTCAAACACAACGATGCCGCATGCCACGCTTGCATTCAGCGAGTTGACTTTGCCTTTAAGTGGCAGAGTGAGAAC
Organism: uncultured Clostridia bacterium; assembly: GCA_944384475.1. Classification (GTDB taxonomy): domain Bacteria; phylum Bacillota; class Clostridia; order Christensenellales; family UBA1242; genus Caccovivens. The sequence continues at coordinate 3,769 of CALWTN010000027.1, read as the reverse complement.
TCCGTCACACATTGAAAGGATGCTTGGCTTAACGCCTTTGCCTTCTGAGCCGATTATCACAGCGATTGGCTGATTTAAATTTTTTGAATATATGTTTTCGCCACCAGTTTCAGCCGCATAAACCCAAACGCCGACATTTTTTAACGCCTCAATCGCTTCTTTGAGATTTGTAACCATGCAGATTTTCATATTGCTGATTGCGCCTGTGGAAGTTCTAACCACCGTGTCGTTTACTTGGCAAGCACGGTTTTTAGGAATGATGATTCCGTCCACGCCTGCGCATTCGCAGGTTCGAATTATTGCGCCAAAGTTGTGCGGATCTTCAATGCCGTCAAGCAAAACAAAAAAAGGCTGCTGAGATTTTGTTGCAACAAGCTCTTGCAGTGGAGTGTATTTAAAATCCACAGCTTCGGCTATGTAGCCTTGATGATGAGCGGTTGTGCTTTTTCTATCCAGCGCCTGTTTAGGAACAAAATCTATGCGCAGTTTGTGTTTTCTTGCAAGCGCAACAATTTCATCTTTGCGGCTTGAAAAATTTACATCAACCAAAATTTTGTTGATGGTTGTTCCGCCAAGAATGGCTTGTCTAACTTGATTTCTTCCTTCAATCTGCATGTTGATCCTTTATTGATTGAGTTAAAACATAGTTTAAGCGATCTTGCTTGCCGTTTATTTGCAAATATGCCACCAGCGCTTCAAATGCTGTGGCGAATTTGTAATCTTTTACATCTGCATTTTTTGCGGTGTGTTTGGTTTTTGCGTTGCGTGCGCGGCGCACAACTTGCTGTTCCTCATCTGTCAGTTGCAGGGAAGAGAGCACTTTGCTTTGATGTGCAGCGCTGCAATATTTGGCGCAGATTTTGTTTATTTCATTTATGTTTTTATTGTTGTTTTCAAGCGCCCACATTCTTACAAACATTGTGTGAATGGCGTCGCCCAAAAAGGCAAGCTCAATGCTGGACAGTGTTTTCATATTGCCTCACACATTAAAGCGGAACAGCACAACATCGCCATCCTGCATGATGTATTCTTTGCCCTCGATGCGCACCTTGCCCTTTTCTTTGGCTTTTAAAAAACTTCCGGCCTCAACCAAGTCGTCATACGAAACGATTTCGGCTTTGATGAAGCCCTTTTCAAAGTCGGTGTGAATTTTGCCTGCGGCTTGCGGCGCTTTTGTGCCTTTTTTGATTGTCCAAGCACGCACCTCTTTTTCGCCGGCGGTGAGATAGCTCATAAGCCCAAGCAAATCGTAGCTTGCCGAAACAAGTTTTTCTAAGCCACTTTGTTTTATGCCAAGTTCTTGTTTGAACAATTCACGCTCATCCTTTGGCAGAGAAACAAGTTCTTCTTCAATTTTGGCGCAAAGTGTGATGCAGCCAGAGCCTTCTGCTTTGGCATATTCTTCCACCTGTTTTGAAAACATGTTTTCACCGCTTGCAAGGTCATCTTCGCCAATGTTGGCAACATATATCACAGGTTTGGCTGTAAGCAGTGAAAAGCCTTTTAAAATTTCTTTTTCGTCGGGCGTCATGGCAAGCGTGCGGACAGGGCGGCCTTGTTCAAGCTGCAATTTGATTTTGCCAAGCAGAGCCACGCTTTCAATCAAGCTTTTGTCGCCGGTTTTGATAAGCTTGCCATCTTTTTCGAACTTTTTTGTAACTTGCTCTAAGTCCGCAAGCGCCAGTTCAAGATTGATTACTTCAATATCACGGATAGGATCTACGTTTCCGCTTACATGTATGATATTTTGGTTTTCAAAACATCTCACCACATGCACGATTGCGTCAACTTCGCGGATGTGGCTTAAAAATTTGTTGCCAAGCCCTTCGCCTTGGCTTGCGCCTGCCACAAGCCCTGCAATATCCACAAACTCAATGCTTGCGGGTGTGATTTTTTGAGTGTTATACATTTGCCCCAAAACATCCAGCCTTTCATCTGGCACATCAACCATGCCAACATTGGGTTCAATCGTGCAAAAAGGATAGTTGGCGCTTTCCGCGCCAGCTTCCGTGATTGCATTAAACAATGTGCTTTTGCCAACATTTGGCAAACCCACAACACCAATTTTCATTATTTTTCCTTAAATTATTTAACGAGTCATTTCTGTTTCAGTTTCAGCAGATGCTCTGTCAGCAGTTTCTTCTTTAGGTTTTCCTTTAGGTTTTTCTTTTGGAACACGTTCTGGATCTCCAGCGTCAGCAGCATCAGCAGCATCAGCAGCATCGGCAACATCAGCAGCATCGGCATCCGCATCGTCAGCAACAGGAGCATCAACAGCATCAGCATCAGCAGAGACATCAGCGTCAGCATCCGCATCGCCAGCAACAGGAGTATCAACAACGTCAGCGTCAGCATCCGCATCGTCAGCATCAACAACGGGAGCAGCACCAGCAGCAGTCCCGGCGGCAGTCCCAGCAGCAGTCCCGGCAGCAGCACCAGCAGCAGTCCCGGCGGCAGTCCCAGCAGCAGTCCCAGCAGCAGTCCCAGCGGCTGCGCTAGTTGAAGCGGCAGCAGCGGCAGCGGCATCGGCGGCAGGATCTGTTAAATCAGCATCTTTTGCCTTCTTGGTGTTGGCTCTGACGATTTCATTTTTTGCCCATGCAACACCGTCTGAATAATGTTCATAAACGTCTTCAACTCGTTTGCTAAATCCTTTGGTTTCCTCGGCTTTGTTTTGTTTAACCGCATAATCATAAAGATCAGAACCCAAACGATCTCGACACTCTGCATTTGTAGGGACATTGCCTCTAGTAGCGCTACGTGCTTTATCTAATTGTTCAGCCACTTCATCAATGCCTGTTTCCAAAATCTCTCTTTCGCTTTTTGATAAACCATGGATGAAGTCGGTGGCCTTTTCTGTGTCACGCTTGTGCATAACGCTTTGTGCGATTGGATGCCTGTAGGTTTCCATAAATTTCTCCATGGCTTCGCTCTTAACTTTTTCAACCTCTTTTTCACGAGAGCCGCCTATAGGCACGGTTATGGTTGTGTTTTCGACAGCTTTATCAGCTTTGCGTTGTTTAATAGAGTTGATAAGTCTGAAATCGCCCTTTGCCAAAACGTTAAAGTTTTTGTCTTCAAGTTTTTTAATTTTATCATTAATTTTGGCTTTTTCTTCGTCAGTTGTTGCTGAAAGCAATTTTTCTTTCAATTTTTCAAGCTTTTTCTCTCTGCCTAAAAATCTGCGAGCTTGAATTTTACGTGCACGTTTTCGTTTGTTTTGATCTGCAATAGCTTTGTCAAAGTCGTTGTCGAATGCGCCGTCAACAAATTCCGAACCAACATAAAGCCCTGCGCCTGTAAGCCCAACTGCCACAGCAGCGAGAACAAGAGGTGCTAAGCCTAAAAGCACGCCACCCACAGCGAGGAACAAAGCCACAATGCCGCCAAGCATGCCAAGCGCTTTTATTCCAGCAGACAAGCTGCTTGTGTCACGTTTTGGTTTTCCTGGTTTGTCAGAATCTCCCGAAGGATCTTTGTCTTTTTCGGGTTCTTCTTCTGGCTCTTCTTCTGGTTCGGGATCGATAGTTCTGTCATCTTCCGCTTCATCCAGTGAAGTTGTGCGCAATGTGATCAGTTCTGTTTGAATATCTTCATAATCTCTTGAGTCACGTTGAGTAACGGCTATGTTAGGTGCTCCGTCTTTGCCTTCAATCTCGACAGGGTTTGCTGCAATTTCTGGCATGTTTGAAGCGTCAGGTTCGTATTCTTTGCCAGTTACAAAACTTGCAAAACCAGCATAAATTTCATAATTTTTGTCAAGTTTGAG
>CALWTN010000026.1 GCA_944384475.1 uncultured Clostridia bacterium | reverse complement strand
GATATTTTTTGGCAAATTCACTGACCAAAGAGAGCATATTTTTTAGTGCTTTTTCATCTAAATTTACAAATGGATCGTCTAAAATCACAAATGGTGATTGCTTTGAAAAAATGTTTTCAATAAGCGCAAAGCGTTTGCAAACTGTGATTAAATCTCGCTTGCCGTGGCTTAAAAATTTGTCTTCCTTCACGCCTATTTGCGTGTCTACAACTGCATCTAAATCGGTGCTGAGTTTTATGTTGTCCTTTTCTTCAAACGTTTTTAACAGCTCGTCAAATTTTTGCTGCATAGGCTGAACAAACCTTTGCGAAATGTTCTCCTTCGCCTGCTGCAAAAATTCAAGCGTATCTTTAATTATCTCCTGCTTTTGAGTGTTTTCAAGTTTTGTTTGTTTAAGTAAATAAAGCATTTCGTCCTGATGTTCAACATCTTCAACCAGCGTTTCAATTTGATTTTCGATTTGTGTTAATTTAATTTTGGCGATGGCAAGATCTTGCGACTTTTGCGCCTGCTGAGAAAACTCAGACAAATTTTTCTCGGCGTTTGCAACTATTAAAAGAATTTGCTGCTCAACTTGCGATATTTGCATGTTGGTTTGATTTAAGCTTTCATTTAACTCTTCAAACAAAATTTTGCTGTCATTTTGAAATTTAATAAACAAAATCGCCCACAAAAGCAAAATCACCCCTGCGGTTGCGCCTATGGTTGCGGTTAAAAGCACTGCCTGCGCAGTTGCGCCAAAAATGACTGTCAAAACTGCCATAACCACGCCTAAACCAAGCGTTACCCAAAATTTAATTTTTGATTTTGAGTTTTGTTTGCGTTTTGATTGAATATTTTTCTCTTGCTGTGCCTTTTTCTTTTTCAACTCTTCAAGTTGTTTGGTTTTTTGTTGCGATGAATCAGCTCGCTGCGGCTGCTCAGGTTGACTTTGAATGGCGGTGGTCAATTCTTCAATCTGCTGCTGCAATTTTTGCTGCTGAGATTTAAGATTTTCAATTTGCGCACTTGTTTCTTGCAACTGCTGCTCTGCCGCATATATTTCGTGCACTTTTGGCGTTGCAACTGTTGTGTTGCGCGACAGCTCTTTTAATTTTTTAACCGCCTTGGTGTATCTTTCTGCGTCACCGCTGGATATGTTTGCACCGCTCAGATGCGCACGCACTTCATCGTTTATTCCGCTTTCAAAATTTCCTTGCGCAAAAAATGTTGTAAGACAAAAAGTTTCTTTGCCCACGCCAAACAACTCTTCTCCTAAATTTGACGAAAAATCTTTTGAAATTTTGTTGGTTTGCAAATCAAGCAGCTCAAAGCGATCTCCCTCTGGCGTTGGCGCAAACGTTCTAAGCACACGATAGTTTTTTCCGCCAGCTTCAAACATCAAACTGCCGCCATATGTTCCGCCCTGCCACGGCAGATATTTGCTGCGCTCGGCATCATACGGCTTGCTGTTTCCCTTTTTATCCATGCCGTAAAACATCGCCTTAATAAACACCGCCAGCGTGGTTTTGCCCCATGCATTTGCGTTTTCAATCACATTTAATCCTTGGCTGAAAACGTGGTCATAGCCGCTCAATTTGCCAAAATTTTCAACATGCAAGCTTAAAAGTGTCATAGGCTTATCTCCTCGCCACGCAAACAGGCAATGCCAAGTTTGATGCAGTCTTGTTTTTGCTGGTCGGATAGATCGCTTTGATAAATTAGGTTGACGAACTCCGCTTTTAAAGACAGCTTTTCGCTTTGAATTTTTTTGATGTCAATTTTTATGCTGGTGAGGTCGTGCAATTCAAAATAAAAATAATCGTCTGCAAAATCACTTAATATTACTTCTGGCTTTTTATCCAAATCTTCATCGATCTTGCCAGTTAAAATCACCCTTACCAAATCGTTTGAATTGGCAGGCTGCAATGTTTGCTTTATCAAATTTTCAATTTCAATAAAATTTTGACATGATGAAATATCAACCTCGTATGACAAAAATCTGCGCTTTGTAGGCAACAATTTGCGTTGCCACGAAAGAACGCCATTTTGCACTTGCAATAAAACATAGCCAAACGCATTCCAATCAAAACCATAGCCGCCGCTGTTGCCGCTGTAAACCCATTCGCCACGATCGTCAATTCTGCCGTTAAGATTTTCATGAACGTGTCCAAGTGCGAGATAATTGATGTTTTTGTTTTTTAAATCTTTGATGTCAAAGCACAAACAATCATCAACATTTGCGCTGGACAAAAAAGCATGAAGCATCAAGATGTTGATTTTGTTTTCGTCAAAATCCACCTGCTTTGCAAACTCTGCCCGTGAATATTTGCGCACGCTGTTGCCACCGATAACCACCTCGCCAAGGTCATATTTTTCAAAATTTGTAGGAAAAATCGTTAAATTTTTAGGAATTTCGCCATCAAAAAGCAATTTATGGTCGTGATTGCCAAGGCAATAAAAAAATCTGATGTCTTTGTTTTGAGCAATTTGGCTTAACACAAACTTGATTGTAGATTTTCTTACAACCGTTCGATCAAACAAATCACCGCAAATTAACACCACGTCAACTTTTTGCTTTTTTGCCTCAGCAACAATGTCTGCAAAACGCTGCACACTTTCATCACGAAGCAGTGCGCTTTTTTGCTTCCCCGGTTTGATATATGCAGACTCGACATGAACGTCTGCAACATGCATAATTTTCATACTTTGATTATATCACAAAGCATTTATTGTCCGCAAATAAAAAAGCGCTTATTAAGCGCTTTCTCTCCAATTAAAATTGATTTGCCTGTTACATTTCAAATTTATATATGATCCTCCCTGCCCGATAACAAGCGGATTGGTTTTTTCAATCTCCAAATTTAAGTTTACATTGTCAAACTTAAATTCATTTAAATTGTCAGACTCGTAATAGGCAAAATTCAAAGTGTAATTGCCAGATTTTTCAAGCGACAAATTGCTCTCGCCCGTTTGATTTTCAATATTCACACCGTCAAACGCTTTTGGCAAATTGATGTTCAACTTGCCTTTTTGCGTAGAAATCGTCACGTTTGAAACATACGCTGCAACATTTGCATCGATGCTGCCAGAAACAGTTTTTAAACTGCTGTTTGAATTTAAAGCACCTTCAATTTTTATTGAACCAGTTGAAGTTTGAACAGTTGTAAGCCCTGTAACTGAACCAATTTTGAAATCGGTGTTTTGTGCTTGCAGGGCTGTTAAATTTCCTGTTATCGTGCCGATGTTTATAACGCTTGAAGCAAATGTTTGTGCTGATGCGCCAAAGTCAGCGCTGCCGTTTACTCGACTGATGGTCATATATGCATCTGTGCATTGTGAAGAAAAACTGCTGATCTGCCCAATTTCTATTTTGCCATTGTGAGTGTTTAAAATAATAAAACTTTCACAATCAAGTTTGTTTGCATAAATATTGCCTGAACCTGTCTGTAAAAGCATATTTCTTGCCCAAACTTCTTCTGCATTAAAAGTGATGCCACCTGAATATGTTTTAATCGATAAGTCTGCAAAAGTTTTTGGAGCATGTGAGGACATCGTCACGCTGCCACCATCACCTTCAATATACAAACTGCCAAGCGCAAGGTCGTAGCTGTATCCAGTTTTAACTGGCCCACCAATATTCACACTTCCGTTTGTTTTTATTTTAACGCTTTTCTCTGCAAGTGGATTTATGTTTTCATTGCAAATTTGAAAAACAACTCTAATATCATTTGAAAAATATAAAAATCCTGTTGGCTCGGTTACATTAATTTTTAAAACGCCGTCTTGCAACGTCACCTCATATTTAAAATCCCTTGCTTTTTTAGATGCAACAAATCCTTTGGAGTTGTTGACAATATAAATGCCGTTTTGGTTGTAATCGTTGTTTTTTTGAATGGTCACGTTTGTGTAATCAGCACTGATTTCAACACTATTAAAATTTGGATTTTCAAAATCTATTTGCGTCTTAGTATCGGTTGTTGCCTCCACTTTTTCAGTGCCTTTTCCCGCAAAATATTCAAGACCCATAATCGACTTGCCAGGCATAAACATCATCACAACAAATATGATAAGCATTGCCGTTATAATCAAGAGCAGGAAAAAGCCGAAATAAAAGAAAAACCCTTTCCCAATCTTGCCACTTTTTTCTTTTGCCATTTTCTCTCCTTAATAAGATTTTAGCAAATTTTCTAGCAAAAATCAAGATATACAATGCGCTTTGCACATATTTTATTCCAACACGGCTTTAATTCTGCGCACGCCAGCAGAAGAAGCCTCTTCTTTGACAATTCTAAACTTGCCAAGTTTGCCTGTGGATGTTGCATGCGGCCCGCCGCAAATTTCTTTTGAAATGTCGCCAATAGTGTAAACTTTAACTTTTTCGCCATATTTATTTTCAAAGATTCCAAGCGCTCCGCTTTGCTTTGCCTGTTGCAGCGTCATCTCTTCACATTGCACAGGGATATCTTTTTTTATCGCATCGTTTACAAAATTTTGCAAGAATACAATTTCATCTGGCGTCAATTTGTGGTCAAAATTAAAATCAAACCTCATTCTTTCATCTGTGATGTTAGAGCCTCGTTGAATTGTTTGAGGATTAAGTTTTCTTAACCCTGCAAGCAAAAGATGAGTGGCGGTGTGATAATTTTGCATCTTTTCGCCATCTCCTGCAAGCCCACCTTTAAACATGCCGGCCGAAACTGCACGTGATTTTTCTTGATGCTCTTTGAAAAGCGTTTTAAACCCTTCTTCATCCACTTTATAACCTTTTTCCAAGGCAAGTTCTTTTGTACGCTCAACCGGAAAACCATAAGTGTCATAAAGCCTCAGAGCTGCCTTTGCTCTGATAATGTTTTCAACCTTTTCGCCCTCTTTGGCAAAAAGTTTGTGCCTTTCA
>CALWTN010000025.1 GCA_944384475.1 uncultured Clostridia bacterium | reverse complement strand
TTATGCCAAGATTTTGCAAAACCTCTTTAAGCGTTTGAGCATACTGCAAATTGATTTGGCTTTCGGTTACGCCCGTCTTTCTGCCCACCGCCCCGCCGTCTGTGCCGCCATGCCCTGCGTCAATCACAACTGTTGGCGAAAGGTTTGGTTGATACGCCTGCGCCGTCAAGCCAAAATAGACACCACACCCAACCAAAACCAAAATTACGCACAAAATTAAACACAAATGTCTCTTTTTTATTACAAAAAAATTCATATTATATCTTATTTAGCAAAATAATTTTATATACAAAAAAAAATATAATAAATATTGACTGCAATAGCCTGTTAATTTTTTTAATTTCAATTTAATTTGACAAAATTTAATTTTTTTTTCATAATTAAAACATGAAATCGCTGCTTCTATCTTTAATGATTTTGCTTTCTCCTTTCTCGTTTAATGTGGACGAGGAGGTTTTTGTTGTCAGCCCAACTTCGTTATACGCCGAAGCCAGCTATTCAAGCCAAGTTGTTTGCCAATTAGATTACAACGACTCTCTGATTGTGCTGCAAGATGCCGAAAATGGGTTTTTAAAAGTTAAAGTTAATGAGAATGATTTGAATGTTCAGGGATTTATTCAGGCAGACCTTGTTGCAAAAAAAAGTGAGGCTCAGGACGTTATACTCTCCTACAACGCCACCATGCTTGAAGACGCAGAAGTCTTTTCTGTGACGGACGATCAGCAAATCGGGCAGATTAAAAAAGGCACTCGTGTGCTTCTGACGAATGGCTACGACAAGGACACCGATTTTTTGCAAATCAAATATGCCGCTGATGGAAAGATTGTTTTAGGCAGGGTTAAAACTGAGTTTGTCAAGCCTGACGGCGTCAACGCTGCGCTTATTGTTTCAATCACGGCAATAGTGGCTTTGGTGACGATTATTATAATTTTGTTTGGTATAACCAAGAAAAAGCGGCACAAGAAATTGAAAAACGAATAATCGTTTGATAAACTCCTTGAAAAAGGAGTTTTTTATATGAACGATTTTGAAAATATTAAAAATTTAGCAGAATCTCTGCAAAAAGAAGTTTGGGTAATCGTGAAAGAAGATTTGCCAAAAATTCAACAGCAAATTGATTCTTTTTCGCCTTCTGCCGATGCTGACCTTTCACAACAGGTGGAGCAGTTGCAATCAAATTTTAGCACGCTGACGACAAAAGTGACGTCAATAGAAAACCAGACCTCAACCTTATCGCAAAGCTTGGAAGATGCGCAAGAAGACATCGACTCTCTCGCCTCCTCGCAAAGCAGCACTTCGCTGACAATTTCCAACATGCAAGCGGCTATTTCACAGCTGCAAACTGCACTTTCATCTCTTGAAGATCAAGTTGGTGAAATTTCGGACAACCTGCCATCTTCACAATGCACAGTTGTGTATGATTGCAGCAGCGAAGATGCCGACATCAATCGTGGATTGACGGACGGGCTGAGCGTTGGCTATGGAATCAACCACAATTTTAAGCAATACGAATACTTAAAAATTTATTTTCGTGTGCCTTACTGGCTGGTGCGCAGCGTTAAAGTGGAATATCTTTGGAAAGGCGATTGCCGCATTCCATATTTTGCGACCAAAAGCGATAACAGCATGACCGTAAGTTTGCTTTACTTAAATTCCAGCATGTCAAATATATCCTTCCTCTCAACCCATCTTATCGAGTTCAGCGGCGATAAAGCCAACGATGCCACCGTAAAATACTATGAAACAGAAGGCAAGACATACGGGCTTATAGAAAAAATTGAAGGATATAAATAAAAAAGCTGACTAATGTCAGCTTTTTTTAAATTTGAAATTGACCGTTGACGCAGAAAATTATTAAAACCACTGCGCAGGCTAATATAAACCCGATTGCCACCACAACGCTAAAATATGTCCAAAATCTGTTAGACTTTATTCTCAAAAATTTTGCAGAGATAAAAAACATCATTCCGCTTAATCCCAGCATTGCCACTAAAAACAAATTAAAGTCTATGTTGTTAAAGTAGTAAAGCAACAAAAATGCAATAAGTAATCCGCATACCACCAAGCCCAATATGCGTGATATCCACAACGAAACCCTTTCTTTTTGTGTAAAATCCATATTCATGTTTTTATTATATAGCCTTAAAAATCTTTTGTCAAACGATTTTAGCCTTCCATTATCATTTTGTCTGCGATGAGCGCTATCAACTCGCCATTTGTTGGTTTTTCATTGCTGTTGTAAATTTTAAGCCCAAACAAGGAGTTGATGTTTTCAATCTTACCCCTATTCCATGCAACTTCGATTGCGTGGCGCATGCCTCTTTCAACCTTGCTTGAACTTGTTTCAAAACGCTCGGCGATGGTTGGATAAAGTTGTTTGGTGATTGAGCCTATAATCTCTGGCTTCTCAACGGCAAGTTTAACCGCCTCACGCAAAAATTGATAGCCCTTTATGTGCGCAGGGATGCCAATCGAAATAAATATGTTTGAAATTTTTTCGTCAAGCTGCTTGTTAAATTTTATCGTGTTGTCGGCAGGCTTGTCTGCTTGCAACAAGTCAAACATCCTCTCCTCTAAAACCTCAGGCTTTACAGGCTTAACCATAAAATAACTTGCGCCTTCGTTCATCGCCTTTGTCACAAAACCGCTATGGGAAAGGTTTGTCACAAAAATCACTTTTGGCATAGCCTCCTTTAACACACCTTTAAGTTTTTCAAGCACTTCAAAACCGTCAATGCCGCTAAGCAAAACCTCCATTATCAAAAAGTCAGGTTTAAGCAAGGGTAAATCGCTGACCACATCCTCGCCATTTGGGCTTGTTCCAACAAGCGAAAATTTGTCGCTTTCCCTTATATATTTTACTATCGGATTATCCTCCGCTTTATCTGCAACGTAAACTCTCAATTTGCCTTTGCCAGACATGGTTTTCTCCATTTTTTTAACCTCCTTTATATCAAACTTGGAAATAACCGATTTTTCAACGAATTCCGTGAAACATTTCTAACTTACCACACCATGCCGACAAAATAAAATAAAAACTCGGGTGTTATAGCCCGAGTTTTGTCTAAAAAAGTCTAATATCGCCGTGACTTAAATCTTTCTAATAATTTGACAAAAATTTGCAAATTAATAGCCTCTTTTCTTTTTAACGATGATGATTGTTGCCACAACACCGCCTATCAACACAAGCCCGCCGACAACCGACAACGATGCAATAAGTGCTACGTTAGGCGAATTTGAATCAGGGTTATCCACTTCTGCCACAAGTTTGACCTTGCCTTGTCCATTTGCAGCAACAGTGTATAGATATTTGCCCGTGTCACGCTCTTCTTCTTCGGTTTCGTCATCTTCTGCATATTCACGCTGTGCATAAAAATATATGTTTTTAAGGTTTGGTTTTGCCCCTTGCTCCGTCTCGTAGAAATCATACCCCAGTTTGCTTGTCTCGATCGTCATGTCGCTGACAACGTTTACAACTTCGCCGGAAGAAATAACCTTGTAGTTTATGCCCTCGCTTGTGGAATAATATACCAAATCGCCATATACAAGCAAAAGCTCAGAGTAATCGCCGTTTGCTAAGAAAACCTGTGGCTGCGTGCTGGAAGAAGACATATACATAATCTGCTCATTTCCTGACAGCGAAGAAGTGAAAAGATATCCTTCCTGCAAATTGCCTCCGCCAGTTGCATAAACATTAGAAACGCTTGCGCTATAAAAACTTTTTCCTGCCGTGCTGAGTTCTAATCCTTCAAAAACAGTTGCATCTTCTTTAAAGGTGTTGCTAACTGAAGTTGGAGTGTGCGTCCTTGTAAAGAAAAGCTCATCGCCCGTGCGTCCCGTAAAGGAAATTGTGTAGTTTTGTGACAACGATAAGTTTGTGCTTTGACTTTCGCTTAAAGAATATTTTTTAACCGCATTGCCAGACTGGCCGTAACTGTGTTCTTTGTCTTCGCTGTAATAAACTGTTCCGTTCCACTTCTCGCCTTCATGTGGAAGAGCCACGCTTGTGGCTTTGTCAGAAATAAGCGTCACTTTATCATTTTGCAAATCTATTACATTAAGCGCTGTGCCATCGTATACAAACAAATATGCATTGTCGCCAAATTTTAACGCCCTTATTTGAGCGGTTGCGGTATCATATGAGTTTGTTGTGAGAAACTCTTTTGTTCCGCTGCCATCAAAAAAAAATAAGAAAAATGAAACGTAAGTAAACACATGTTGGTTTTCGCTTGTCTTGTGTTTGTTTGGTGCTGCATAGTAAATGTTGTTGCCATACACAAAACTATACATGTTCCCAAAGCCCGTCACTTCACTTTTCAGTTTTGTAACTTTTTCAGGCGATGTGTAGACGTCCACCAACCCGTCACTGCTTGTTGTGGCAAGATATGCAGTGTTGGCAAAGCTTTTATAATCGCTCATCGATGTGATGTCGTCACTTTTATATGCATTAGAAAAGATGATTTCATCGCCTACGACTGAAACCACGCTGCCGTTGTAAATAATTTCATTACTTTGATTTTTGATGTCTGTTTGCACGCCGCATCCAGCAAGCCCCAACGACAAACATCCGACAAGCCCTGCTACGCACAAAGAACTTTTAAGCCAATTTTTCATTATGTCTCCAAATTACGATTAATTTTACACTAAAACACCACTTGTGTCAATTATTTACTTATAATTACATTCTTAAACCATTATGTCAACCAGTTTGTTGTTGACCATGTCGCAAGAAGTCAAGTAATACTCCACCCCGTTGATTGTAAACTGCGTTTGCACATTTTTGTAGCCATGCAGATGCCCAAAAACAACCTTGCTTACGCCATATTCTTCAATAAGTTTAGTAAACTCACTTTTATCTCTGTGAAAATTGCAGGGTGGATAATGCATCATGCACACAATTTTTTCTGAATTGGTTTGCAATTTTTTTGCCGCCTGCAAAGTAAGCTCCAGCCTTATAACTTCTCGCTTGAAAATCTTTTCATCCTCGGGGCTTTGAGTTTGCCCTGCCTCAGGCACAGTCCAGCCTCGTGTTCCGCACACGATTATGTCATTAAATTTAAGTGCGTCATTTTGCAGAGCATAGACGTTTTGTGGAAGAGCCTCTCTTAACACCGATATCGATGGCCACCAGTAATCATGATTGCCTTTTATTAATATTTTTTTGCCTGGCAAAGTTTTGATTAAATCAAAATCTGGCAGCGCCTCTTGCAAACGCATCGCCCAAGAAAAATCTCCTGGCAGCAAAACTAAATCGTCTTCACTCACCCTGCTTTGCCAGTCTGAAAATATTTTTTCAACATAACCTTCCCATTTTTCTCCAAAAATGTCCATCGGCTTTGGATTGTTAACAGAAAGATGCAGATCGCCAATCGCAAAAATTTTCATTGCATACCTTTTAATATTTCGCCAACTTTTTTCATATCGCACGTGCCTTGATAGTTTTGCTTAAAATACTTCATTACAAAAGGCAGTGACTTATCTTCCAAAGAATTGATGATGTTTTTGATTTCCTCATCGCTAAGCATTTTTGGCATGTATTTGTTTACAAGCTCTATTTGCTTTGAAATGTTTTGCGCCATCTCCTGATTGCCCGCTTTGATGTAGTTGTCTCTCTCTTCTGCAAGTTCTCTGCCTGCTTTTTGTAAAATTGCAGCAACATCGCCATCGCTCAATCCATTTGACGAACGCTTGTTGATTTCTTCAAGCTTAATTTTATTGAGCAGCACGCTGTAAAGCGCTCTGGCTGTAGTGTCTTTTGACTTGATCGCCTCTATGTTTGCTTTTTTAATTTCATCTACTATCATTTTTATCTCCTTAATTTTTGCAAAATTTACATTTGCCAGTTTTACATATGCTATTATATCAACAATTACACTATTTTTCCAACTAAAATACTCAAAATCTATTGACAAAAACACTAAAAAAAATATATAATTTAATCACACGTTGATGTGGCGGTATAGCTCAGTTGGCTAGAGCGTGCGGTTCATACCCGCAAGGTCACTGGTTCAAACCCAGTTACCGCTACCAAATCAAAAATCGCTATGTGCCTTGCAAATAAAGGTTTATAGCGATTTTTTATTTTATCAATTTGTTGTAATTTTATTGCGTTTTTATTGAAAATGTGCAAAATATGTGCAAAAAGCGCTTTTACACTACTTTTACAAAAATATATATGATGCTTGCGAGATCTGGCACTTCAATTTTTATATATCCGCCAGTTTGGCTTGTGACGTGAAAATAATTTAACTCTTTTCTTAAACTAACGCCATACGTTTGAATTTCTATACCAGAAAAATTAATCTGCTCGCCTTGCAAGGTGGTTATTGACATGGTAAAACACGCCTCTTGGTCTTGCGAAAGCAATATCGCTCCGTCTTGAATAGCGCAATTTGACACTGCTTGCAAATTTGCTTTAATCACGGCCTCAACTTTCACATAAATTTTGTCTACAACCTCTTCATTCATCACAACGTCAAGCCAAGTTTCGCCGCTTGACAGAGCCGTGACGTTTGTGCCGTCTATTTTTAATATGCCTTTGTCGTCTTTAAAAACTACTTTGGCTTCGCCAGTATAAAAACTTGGCTGAATATTGTAAATCAGGGATGCTGTTTGCGAAGGCTTTAAACTTATGCTTTCAGGCAAATCTTCAATTTTTGCAGGCACGTTTTTTACATTTATCTTGACTGAATATGTGTTTGAGGTTGTCGTGCTTGTAAATGTGGCAACCGCCTCGCCTTCTTTTGTTGCAACAATTTTATCTTTGGAAATTTTAACTATCTTGTTTGACAGCGTTGTTGTGTAATCTCCAAACGAGGTAAAGGATATTTCATTGTTATAGCCATTTGCTTTCGCTTCTTCCACATTTTTATCTATCAAATACAACGTGATTTCGCTTGGCAGATCTACAAGCGGAAGGCTTGGGTTTTCAGTTACCGTTATCTTTGTCGTTGCCACCGCCCTATCTTCTCCGCACGTTGCAGTAATTCTAAGCGAAGTAGAGCCAACGCTGTGAGCATAGACGATTCCGTTTTCAATCGTTGCAATCTCTTGATCATAAACCTCAAAGCTTATTTGAGCATCGTCTCTTGAACAAGAATAACTTACCACTCTTGAAGATGAAATCGGCAGCGACACTGCACTTGCAGAAACTGAAAGAGCGCTGGCTTTTGTTGGAGCAAAACTGATGCACAAAAGCACGATGGCGCTGCAAAGCACCAAAGCCATCGCAGAAAAAGAAACAATAATTCTCATCCTTTTACTCACACAACTATTTTAAGATAATTGTGTCGAATTTCAAAATGTTTTGACGAAATTTGATTGCTGGTTGTAATTTTTTAATAATCAGCCATCATATTTGAAAGGAGAGAAATATGGCATATAGTTATAAAACTGCGATTGAATTTGGGCTTGTGTATATTCCCGTCACACTGCATGCCTGCATCAAATCAAAAGACATCGGCTTTAACATGCTCTACAAAAAGAACAAGCAGCGCATCAAATACAAAAAAACATGTGAGAATTGCCCTGCCAATCTTTCCAAAGATGACATAATTCGTGGTTACGAATACCAGCCCGGCAAGTATGTAACTTTAACAGACGCCGAGCTTGAAAAAATCAAATCGCCAAAAGACAAATCGATGAACATTGACGCTTTCGTTAGTCTTGACGAAATAGACCCCATTTTATATCAAAAGTCTTACTATCTTGCACCGCAAGGTGGCGATAAGGCCTTCAACTTGTTTGCAAAGGCGCTTGAAGAACAAAAAAAGGTTGCCATTGCAAAGACTGTTTTGGGCACAAACGAACAAGTGATCGCCATTCGCAGCATCAACGGCAAACTTATTTTAAGCACACTCTATTTTTATGACGAGGTTCAAGCCTCTCCCGTCAAAGACAACGTTAAAGAGGTTTCTGCAAGCGAGCTTAAACTTGCAAAAACGCTGATCGATAATATGACGCAAAAATTTGATGCGTCAAAATACAAAAACGAATATCGAGAAAAGGTTGAAAAGGCGATTAAAATTAAAATAAACGGCGAAAAAATTACCGCAAACAAAGATAAACCTCGCCGAAGCAATGTAATAAATCTTATGGATGCGCTTAAACAATCGGTGGAGAGCAGCAAAAAAGTAAAACTTGCAAAATGATTAGGTTGTAACCTAATCTTTTTTGTTTTCATATAAAAGGCTTGATAAAAGGAGTTTATATGAACGAAGATTCTCTCGCAAAAAATTTAAAAGTCGTGTTTGATGAAATAAGCCAAGAATATGTTGTGACGGACGCTTTAAGCGAATCACCTTTAAATTCTTCGGCAAAAAAGAACGCCAAACCTTTCAGTTTTTTGACAAAATTGTTTTCGCAACAGCAAAATCAATCGCAAGAAGAGCAGCCCGACCCAGTGCAAAGTCCACCGCAACCAACCATGCCGCCCCTCCCTCAACCTCCGCCACCGCCAAGGCCTCTTCCGCCTCGCCCAACTCCTCCGCCTCCCCCTGTCCCTCCGCCACCAGCAAATCAAGCGGTGCGTCTGAGTCGTGACATCTACAACGATCTTGATGCACTTGTCAATGCTTACAGCGACTTGATTGAATTAGATGATCGTGACTCGCAACGGCTGGAAAATTTGCGAAGTCAAACGCTTATTATGCGTGCAACCATGGGCAATATTTATCGCACTCTTTCAGGAAATCCTCTTCCACCTTTTGAGAATAGAAAACTTAAACTGACCGACAATTATTGTGCATCGCTTAAAATTGTTGCCGACTTTATAGACGAGATCATAGACAAAATGATAAATTTGATGCGGCTTGTCGCAATCCCGGCAATAGATAGGCAGCTGTTGATTTTAAACGCCGCCCTTTCCTCGCAACAAAGAGCGCTTACAAACCTTTACAACGATTGCAGAGTAAGAGAGAACGGTTTGTAAAACGCCATCACAAAAACACAAATCCTTTTCTTAAAAATAAATAATTTAAAAATAAAAATCTAACTTAAATGTTAGATTTTTTATATGCTTTTAATCATGTTTTCAATTTCATGCAAATATTTATCGGCCTTTTCTTTGTCTTGATGCTCTACCATAATCCTTATTTTGGGCTCTGTTCCGCTTGCACGAACAAGCACTCTGCCAGCCGGAGCAATATCGCTTAAAATCTGAGATATCTTTTGAGAAAGGCTTTCGTTGTTTAACACCTTCAATTTGTCGCTGACAACGACATCACGGTTTGCTTGATACAGCAGTTTGGCGTCAAAGAGTTGCGACATTTTCTTTTTACAAGCGCCAAGTATGCCAGCAATTTGAAGCGAAGCCAAAATTCCATCCCCTGTTGGCAAAAAACTGCGCAATATTATATGCCCCGATTGCTCTCCACCCAAGGATAAGTTCATCTTTTGCATAGCCTCAATAACATATTTATCGCCAATGTCGGTTCTAATCAAATTGATCTTGTTGGCATTGAGCGCAATCAAAAGCCCTGTGTTAGTGTGGCTTGTTCCCACCACGGTGTTTGCATTAAGTTTCCCAAGCTTAGCAAAATGTTTTGCAAGAATGTATATAAGTTGATCGCCGTCCAAAACCTCGCCGTTTTCATCCACCGCAATCACCCTGTCCGAATCGCCGTCATAAGCGAATCCGACATCTGCCTTTTCTTTCAAAACTTTTTTTATAAGCGCATTTATGTTTGTAGAGCCGCAATTTTCATTAATTTTTTTGCCCGATGAAAGACAATTTATTTTAATCACCTCTGCGCCTTTGTCTTTAAAGATTTTTGGCGCAATTTTATACGCTGCGCCGTTGGCACAATCCAGCACGATTTTTAATCCCGACAAATCTTGATTTATGGAAGCAGACAAAAATTTACAATATGCCTGCACCAAACTTGGCGAAAACTTGTATTTGCCGACTTTTGTTGAAGGCATCATCTGTGGACAAGCAAAATATCTTTCAAGCACCGCCTCTTGCTTTTCGTTCAGTTTTCTGCCTTCACTATCAAAAATCTTAATGCCGTTGTATTCTTTTGGATTGTGAGACGCACTGATCACCACACCGAAATCTGCTTTTTTGTTTTTGACCAAATAGGAGATTCCCGCCGTTGGCACAATTCCAACGTCAACCACATTTGCCCCTCCTTTCAGCGCCCCCGTTGCAAAGGCGACAGCCAAAAAACTTCCGCTTACACGAGTATCTCTGCCAACAATAATCTTTGCACGCTTTTTTAGCCTTGAAAGAGCGTTGCCCACCATTTGCGCCAGTTCTTCTGTTAAATCATTGTTTACAACGCCTCGAACGCCATCCGTGCCAAAATAAATTCCCATATCACTCTCCTTTTAAATACTTTCCCGCCCTGTTTGACTTGACTGTTGGCCGCACTCTTCCGATGACAAAATCTTCACTTTCTGTGTTTTGCGTAACCGTCGTTCCTGCGCAAATATAGGTTTTTTCAGCGATCCGCAGCGGCGCAATCAAGTTGCAGTTGCTTCCGATAAAGGCCTTGTCACACACTCTAATCCTGTTTTTATGGATGCCATCGTAATTGACGAAAATAACCCCGCAACCAACGTTGACCTCTTTGCCAACGTCTGCATCGCCAACGTATGCCAGATGAGCCACCTTACTCAAATCTCCAATGGTGGAGTTTTTAATTTCAACAAAATTGCCTATCCTGACGCTATGTCCAGTTTTGCTGCCAGGGCGCAAATGTGCAAATGGGCCTATGCTGTTGTTTTCGCCCACCTCGCTGCTTTCAATAAAACTTGATAAAATCTTGCTGCCGCTGCCAATAGCGCTGTCCACAATGTAGGAACATCCAAAAATTTCCACATTATCTTCAATTTTGCATGCGCCTTTTATAACCACGTTTTCATGCAAAACCACATTGTCGCCTATGCAGGCTTTCTCGTCAATCTTGACGCTTTTTTTATCTAAAATTTTTAAGTTTTTTTTCATAAACCCGCCTTTTCTTACACTTTTTATGAAAAGTGTTAAAAAAATGTGATTTTCTTTGACATCGCAAAAAAAGCCATGTATAATTGCCGTAGCGAGGTTTGAATGCAAATAGCGAAAAATACAACCATCATCACAAAAAATGACATAAAAAAAATGCAATACATCTCACTTTTAAAAAGCTCGTGGATTATTGCAATTTTTGCCGTGGTTTTTGTTTTGCTGGCATTTAGAGTTGTGGACGGAAAATTTGTTTTTGAAAGCGTGTTTTTTGCTGTTCTTGGCGCAGTAAGCATACCTTTATATTTTGCCGTTGTCATTTTGCTGATGAACAAGCAAAACAAAAAACTTCCAGCAAAAACGGTGTATGACTATCAAATCACAGACAGCGAAATTTCAGCTTCTGCCAATGACGGAGCTCATAACGAAACCTTGACCGTCAAGCTTGACAAGATATTAAAATTTTCACAAAGCAAAAAATATATAACAATTTTTGTTGATAAAAACACATCTCTTATTTTAGATAAAAACGGTTTTGAAAATGATGATCAGGTTGCAAAAACAATAAATTTGCTCAATCTAAAAACAAAAAAGCCATCAAAAAAAGCAAAAAAATAATAATTTTTGCTCGCATGTTTGGGATTTTTACCGCCCAAAATTAAAAATTTTAACTTTATATCATTTAAAATTGCAATTTTTGTTAAAATATGTTAATATTTTTTTAAGGAGAAAATTATGGAAAACGTTATTAAAAACATGAACATCAGACCAATGCTGGACAGAGCAGAATTTGAGAGAGTTGACTTGCCAAAGCAAGGCGAATCGGTAAATTTTCAGATTGCAGATGAGGTGACTGTTAAACTGTTAAACGACAATGTCGCAAAAGTCACACTTGCAAGAAGCGTAATGTCAAACCCAGAAAGAATTTTTAAAATATATGTGGAAATGAGTGCGGATGTGCTTATCGAGAAAAAATATTACGATCAACTTAAAGATCCTGCCGACTATTTTAAACGCACCCCTATCGCAAGAGCCTTGGCTGCTCAAATTGCAAATCTCATTTCAAACATGACCGTTTGTTCAGCCATAGGACCAATGATTACAGAGCCTTTGGTTAGAGCATAAGGTTAAATTAACTCTCACTATATCAGCATAACAAAAAAACCTCTAATCTTAGAGGTTTTTTATTGTGTTTTCAATTCTTGTTAAACTTTCGCTTTTGCCTAAAATTTCTAAAATCTCGGTTGCTCCGCCAGCGGTTGCCTGCGTGAACGTAAGCGCAATTCGAACAATCCACATCAGCGCCCCAACTTTAATTTGCTTTTGAGCTGCAAATTGCGAAAGACTTTCAAATAAAATGTCGTTTGTAAAGTTTTCCACATTTTCCAGCACTTCTTTAACTTGCGGCAAAATCTCTGCGGCTTGGGCTGCGTTTGTTTTGTTTTTCTTGTTTTCAAACATGCTTGCATCAAACGCAGGTTGTAAATAAAATATTTTAGTGGCTTCGGCGATATCTGAAAATTTTTCTATTCTAGGCTGAATTAATTTTAAAATTTTGTCTACGTTTTTATTAATTTGTGGAGGCAGAAATTTTAAAGCATGACTTTTAAACACCTCAAAATCCAATTTTGAAATATACGCCTTGTTAAACCAATTAAGTTTTTCGTAATCAAACACAGACGGAGATTTGTTAATTTCGCTGATTTTAAAAAGTTTTTTAAGTTCATCCAAACTGAAAAATTCCTCAGTCGTCTGTTTGCTTTTCCAACCAAGAAAAGCAATATAGTTGATGATCGCCTCTGGCAAATAGCCCTCTTGCGTCAAATCCTGAAAACTTACCGCTCCGTGACGTTTGGAAAGTTTTGAAAACGTGCCGTCTTCATTTTTGCCCATCAAAAGCGGAAGATGAATATAAATCGGCCTTTCCCAACCAAAAGCATCATAAAGCAACACATGCTTTGGCGAAGACGAAATGTATTCGCTTCCTCTGACAACATGAGTCACGCCCATCAAATAATCGTCCACCACATGCGCAAAGTTATACGTTGGCAAACCGTCAGATTTCAAAAGAATAATGTCTTGCAACTCACTGTTTTTTACGCTCACATGCCCGAAAACTTCGTCATCAAAACTTGTTTCTCCCTCTGTCGGCATTTTCTGTCTTATCACATACGGCAAGCCCTTTTTTAAGTTTTCTTGCACCTGCTCAGGCGAGAGATTTCTGCAATGTCTGTCATACTCAAACGCCCCTTCCTTATCCTTTAAGTTTTCAAGCCTTTCTTTTGTGCAAAAACAATAGTATGCCTTGCCTTTTTCAACCAACATTTCGGCATACTTTTTATAAATTTCTTTGCGCTGGCTTTGAACGTATGGTGCGCTCGGCCCTCCAATGTCTGGGCCTTCGTCATAATCAATACCTGCGCTCTTTAAAGTTTTGTATATAAGTTCGGTTGCACCCTCAACAAATCTTTCTTGGTCGGTGTCTTCAATGCGCAATATAAACCTGCCACCGTTTGCACGTGCAATTAAAAACGCATATAACGCCGTTCTTAAATTGCCCACATGCATATAACCAGTTGGACTTGGCGCAAACCTTGTTACAACCTGCTTAGATGAGTTCATCATAATCCTCTTCAAGTTCTTTAAGCTCTGCCTCTTCGACTGGCGCTTCTTCAAGTTTTTTAGGCCGCTCGTATTTAACCTTTTCCTCCATGCCAACAAAAGTGGTGTATTCGCCAATCCACCTGAGTTTGATTGAGCCAACTTGTCCGTTTCTGTGTTTTGCAAAGATAAGTTCAACCACCCCCGGCTCTTCTTCAGTTGGAGTGTCGTTATATTTTTCTGGATTGTGCAAGAACATAACAATATCTGCGTCCTGCTCTATCGCACCAGAATCTCTGAGGTCAGAAAGTTGTGGACGGTGTCCATCACGCTTTTCAATATCACGAGAAAGTTGGCTTAGCACTATGATTGGCACGTTAAGTTCTTTTGCCGCAACCTTTAAATTTCTTGAAATTTCGGAAACTTCGCTTTGTCTGTTTTCCTTTTTCTTTGAATCAGAGGTCATTAATTGCAAATAGTCTATCATAATCAAATCGAGCTTGCCCTCTTTGGCTTTCAAGCGCCTGCACTTAGAAAGCAATGTGGCTGGCGTTGTGAGCGAGGAGTCGTCAATAAACAGTTTGCTGTTTTCAAGTTGCTTGGTGGCTGTCCAAATTCGCTTCCACTCTTCACTGGTCATCTTGCCAGTGAGTGCATTTTGCATTGGAACTTTTGCAAGCGAGCACAGCGCCCTTTGCGTCAGCTGCTCCTTAGACATTTCAAGAGAAAAAACTGCGCAACTTTTGCCCTCTTTAACCGCAATGTTGGTGACGAGATTCATTGCAAAACTTGTTTTTCCCACACTTGGCCTTGCTGCAAGCAAGATGAGGTCGGAGTTTTGCAAGCCGTTGGTGATGTTATCGATGTCACGATATCCGGTTGGCAACCCTCGCAACGAGTTTGGATCTTTTGCAACTTTATCAAACTTATCGATCACCGCTTTTATCGCACCGTTTGGCTTGCCGATATGCTCAAGCTGTGAAATTTCTTCTTTTTCAGAAATGCTGTAAATCTCGGCTTCGGAAAAAGAAAGAACCTCCTCTTTGTCTTCGTTAGAATAGGCTTTTTCAATGATGTTTTGCCCGCTTTTGATAAGCATTCTTCTAACCGAGTTGGATTTTACAATGTCCACATAAAACTTGTAGTTTGCCGCCGAAGGCACTACGTTTGACAAAAAGTTTATGTAGTCAATTCCGCCAATCGCATCAATCTTGCCCTCACGTTCAAGCTCTTCGGTGAGTGTGACAAAATCAATAGGTGTGTTTTTTTGAAAAATTTTAACCATTGCAGCAAAAATATTTCGATGCGCATCGGTGTAAAAATCGTCACTTTTAAGCACCGACATAATCTCGGTTTGGCACATTGAATCAATAAGCAAACACCCAAGCGTAGCTTGCTCGGCGTCAAGATTATGCGGCATCATTTTGTAATCTGGCATAGCGCCTCCTTATTCCTCAGAAAATGGGTCATCAGGCGGAGAAATTGCATCTTTTTTTTTTTTTTTTTTATCAATGATAGCACAAATCCACAGAAACAACAAATAAAACGCTCCCGCTAAAACAATTATAATAATCATATTAAGCCACTTCGGAATGTTGGTGTAAACAATCAGCAGCGCTGAGATAACCAACGCCACCAGCGCATAAATGCCAATAAACCACATCGTGCGCTTTACTTGTTTTTTAGCTTCACGCTTATCGTTGTTTTGCATACATCCTCCCTAGATCTCGCCACGCAGTTGTTTGCCTTTTTCTCTCAACCTCATGGTGTGATCAAGAATTATCTTTCTTATTCTAACATTTTTTGGCGTAATTTCCAACAATTCATCATCGGCCAAAAATTCTATGGCATCTTCAAGGCTTAATATCTTCGGTGGAGTCAGCCTAAGCGCTTCGTCTGAGCCTGAGGCACGCATGTTTGAAAGATGTTTTTTCTTGCAAACATTGACAACGATGTCGCCGCCTTTTGGGTTTTCTCCCACAACCATGCCAGCATAAACTTTTGTGCCCGGAGAGATGAACAACTCTCCTCTCTCTTGTGCGTTGAAAAGCCCATAAACTATCGCCTCTCCCGTTTCATGAGCGATAAGCGAGCCCACATCTCTTCTTTGAATCTCGCCTTTGTATGGCGCATAACTATCAAATATCGAATTGATGATTCCTTCGCCACGAGTGTCTGTGAGAAGTTCGCTCTTAAACCCAAACAATCCTCGTGAAGGAATCAAAAATTCCATCTTCATTCTGTTGCCGTGCGGCGTCATTTGAACAAGCTCGCCTTTTCTTATTCCCATTTTGTTCATAACTGTGCCAACGCTGTCTTCTGGCACATCCAAAAACAGCCTATCTATCGGCTCACACTTTACACCATCGATGGTTTTAATCAAAACCTTTGGCATTGAAACCTGAAACTCATAGCCATCACGGCGCATGTTTTCTATCAAAATGGAAAGGTGCATTTCGCCCCTGCCCCTAACGATAAATTGATCCGCCGTTGCTCCGTCTGAAACTTTAAGAGACAAATCCTTGACGGCTTCCTTTTGCAGCCTGTCACGCAAATGTCTGCTGGTTACAAACTTGCCCTCAGTGCCAGCAAATGGAGAGTTGTTGACCATAAAAGTCATCTCGATGCTTGGCTCGGCAATTTTAACAAACTCGATCGGTTGAGGATTTTCCTCGCCGCAAATGGTGTCGCCGATATTAACTTGTTCAAGCCCTGCCACGCAAACAATTTCGCCAATCGTTGCCTCTTTGATAGGCTGCCTTTTAAGCCCCTCGAATGCAAAAAGCGAAACGATTTTTGCCTTTTGTTTTTTGTCTGGCTCATAGAAATTGCAAACGACAACATTTTGTCCTTCCTTTATGCCTCCCTGCGTGATTTTGCCAACCGCAAGCCTGCCAACATAGTCATTGTGCTCTGCCGAGGAAATGAGCAGTTGCAGTGGCTTGTTTTCATCGCCAGAAGGCGCTGGAATGTGCGAAAGTATGGTTTCAAAAAGCGGTTGCAAAGTTTCGCCTTGCTCTTTTTCATTTAAAGAAGCCGTTCCCTTTCGTGCAGAGCAGAAAACAAAAGGACTGTTAAGCTGCTCCTCGCTTGCATCAAGTTCTAAAAACAGTTCCAAAACCTCGTCAACAACTTCTTTTGGTCTGGCGTCCGGTTTGTCAATTTTGTTTACCACAACAACAACTTTCAAATCTAAATCGAGCGCTTTTTGCAAAACAAAACGTGTTTGCGGCATTGGCCCTTCAAATGCATCCACAAGCAGCAACACTCCATCCACCATTTTAAGCACTCTTTCCACTTCTCCGCCGAAATCTGCGTGGCCGGGCGTATCGATGATGTTTATTTTAACTCCATTAAAAATGCAAGAGGTGTTTTTCGCCAAAATTGTTATGCCTCTTTCTTTTTCCAATGCGTTGCTGTCCATGACACGGTCTTCCACCACTTGGTTTTCTCTGAACACATGCCCTTGTTTGAGCATCTCGTTGACTAGTGAGGTTTTGCCGTGGTCTACGTGCGCAATAATCGCTATGTTTCTAATCTTGTCATTTGTCATGTTCGTATTTTTCCCTTTTAACGATTTAGTATATCACAAAATTTTGTAATTTCAATAAAAAAAGAAGGCTATGCTTCTTTTTTTGCTTTCTTTTTGCGGAGGTTTATTAAATAAATTGTTGCGAACCCAACTCCCGCAGCAACCAAAGCCGCAGCCAGCGCCACCAAATACCACCAACCACGATTTGCGTTTACTGTGGATATCTCCACCTCTTTAGCCTCATCAAGTTTATCAAAATCCTGTTGCCAAACGTGATGATAAAGCCCATCATAGTATTTTATATCAGCGTTGGAATGCACTCTCTTGTGATGTGTGACGTAGTCATATCTAAACGAAGGCTTTTCAAGCGAGTCGATTTGCTGTTGCGTAAAGTGCTCCGCCATTACGCTTTGGATAATTTGATAATACAACTCTCCAACCGTTTGCCCGTTCACCTTTTGAGAAAAAACAAACTCTGCAGACGAGGTGTCCTTTTCAATAAACACCCCGCCCTCGCCCTCTTCTGGCTGCTGTGAGTCGGTTTTTGGATGATAATAATTCCAAGCCGCCACGCTTGCAAACCTAAAAGAAAACTCCACGCAATCGCTGGCATCGTTGTAGTCTGCCTCAGTGAATTTGACCAAATCTCCACCAATAACATAGCGGTTGTCAGGCGAATCACTGTATATTGCAAAATAGTTTAAAAACAGTTTATTCCAAACTTTAAGCCGTATTTGGTTGACCAAATCTTCAACATATTCTTTTGCCTGTTGCTCAGATGCTCCGCTCTCTATCAAGCCGTCAACGTTGGCTGGAAAAGCAAAATTTTGATTTACATAGCCATTTCCGCTGACCAGCTGCATAGAAATGGCGTTGTTTGAAAGCTGCGGAGCAGATCCTCCGCAGCCCAACATTGGCAACGCCACAAGCAAACATAAAAGACAGACAAAAAACTTTTTCATAATGTTATTTTTATTCACAATCATAACCTTTTATTTATGCAATTTTTATAATTTGCACTGAATAGTTGTTTGCATCTGTATATTTTATTTGAATTTGATAACTGCTGTTTCTGCAATCGATGTTTTTATCAGCGGTAATCTTTTCGTTTGTTATGCCACTTGGGTTGTAACTTGCATAAGTATAATTCTTGCCAGAATCGCTTGTGTAAGTTGCAGAGCGCATAAACAAATTGTTGTATGCGTTGTTGACTTTTCCCATGCCAACCACATCAGTCATCTTAACGCTTACGCCGTTTTGCGAAATGCCGCCCGCATAACTGCCCGAAATCAAGCCTGTGTTGACGGTGTAGTAAATTTCGCCTCCATAACTATGAACTATCACTCCACCAGCATAAGCCGAACCGCTGTTGTTGGTTGCACGCACGCTGCCGCTGTTTAAGCACATTTCAACAATTCCTGCCACGTTTGAAATTGCAACCCCGCCAACCATGACATATCCGTTTCGGTTGTTTGCAAACTGAACCTGAATATTGCCGTGGTTCTGTGCAAGGTTTAGCCTAGCGTTTGACGAATTGTTAAAGCCAACAACCCCGCCATACATAAAGTTTTGCGCTGTTTGGCTGAAAGCGTTGTTTATTGTGACTTCGCTTTGTGAAGCAAGACTGTTGGTTGTTCCTCTGTTCTCTGCAATGACAGGAGCAACCGCCAAGGCAGAGCCCGCTTTCATGGCAGAAGCGAACTCAACCGCCGAATTTGTCACCGTCACATTGGATATAATGCCGTTATTCACAAGCACCAATCCTCCAACCAAAGCAGAGCCTGAGTCTAATTTGGTTGCAAAGGCATTGTCAAACGTCAAACTAAAATCAATCTTCAAGTTTTCCACCACGCCATTTGCACCAATCTCTTTAAATAACGCTGCGCCTTGATTGAATTCTAGCGCCTGACTGTTGGTTGCAGAAGATGCGATTCGTGTGGAAATTGCTTCACTTAAATTGCTTAAACCTTTTATGTTGATTTTAATGGTGTGTCCATCGCCGTTGTATTGCCCTGTAAAGGCGCTGCCGATCATAAAGCCATCAACATCAAAAACATCTTCACCAGCCACCAAATCTTTTGTTTGTTTGAAATAATAAATTTCGCTTGGATCGTTTATTTGAACAAACTCTTTATCATTTTGTTCTACAACAATGCTTCCTGAAGATATTGTCGTTTTAGTCCTATAAATTTTTTCGCCATAGGAGTTATGGTAAGGCTGTTTTTGAGACCTAAACGAAATGTTGCCAAATTGCTGTGCCGAATTTATTTGATAAGGGTTGTTTCGACTTCCATCGCCACTTTCAAACAAACCAAAACTTGGCACTTCGTTTTCAGAATATTCTCTGCCAAGCTGAGATGAGAGCAAATTGTTTTGCGTCTTTCGTGCTTGAACATAGAAACTTAATATTTTTCCTATTAGATTAGGCTCAAAACTGCCGACATAGATTCCTTCTTCGCTGACGTTGTAATCTCCAAACTCAAAAACCCTTTCTCCCAAGCTGAGGTTGTCATACGCACGTGTTGAATTAACTGTGTGCAGATAAGCAACGCCTTCATAGTAGTTGTATTCTGTTTCAATCGTCACTTTAAAATGCACGCTTTCAACAGGTTGATCATCCTTTTGTTGCAAGTAGTGATAAACTTGTTCTGTGGCTACATAAATTTCAGTCTGACCTATGACAATCTTCTGATAAGGTTTGCTTTCATCATAGTCAACCACGCTAAGCTCCATACCCTCTGGCAAGCACGCTTGGTTTTCGAGATTTGCATCCGTATACATTGGCGTTTCGCTTTGAACAACAAACTTCACCTCGTCTGCGATGTTCTCTGTCAAGATGGCAGTCGCTGGCACATAATATTCGTTTGCTTGGCTTTCAAAAGGCATCTTAAACACAACCTTCCAGCTTGCAGCGCCAAAATCATAGTTTATGCCGTAAGAGATCTTTAAGCCGCTGTCAACCATCTCTTCGCCTGTTTTTTCAAACAGCGACACCGTCCGTTGTTGAGCAAAAACAACCACCTTTTCTTTTTCAAGCTTAGTGCCAACTTGCGTTGCGTCAACATAGTAAATATGCTTTACGCCAGAGATGTAATAAACTATTGGCAAATAAGTGTCTTGCTCTATCAAAACGGTTGCTGTATCCAGCGTCAAACCTTTTTCAAGTCCCAAAGGCGAACCTGCATCGTCTTTATATGGTTTTGCGCCTGCAAGCGCTCTGTCTTTAAACTCTGCGCCAAACGTCCAGTAGAATGTTTGAGCATCTTCGTCAAAATAGAACAAGTCGTCATCAGACCATTCCACATTTGAGAAAACTATTTGAGTCGCTTTGTATGCACTAAGGATGGTGTTTACAGAAGGATCTTCTGGATTTGGGATTGGAAGAACACTTATCGTTATGTCCGTATCTTGCGGCGCTTTGATAGTGCCGTCCTCCACGCTTATGCTTTGAATGCCTTCCACAATTTGAATGTTAAGTTTTGTTTTGTTGCCAATTATAATTCTGCCAATACTGTCGCTTGCGCCCATCACATCAACTTGCAAAACGAAATTGTTTTTGTTTGTGATGAGGCTTCTGTTGAAATACTCAGAAAAGTCTACCGAACTTGCACTTTTAACATTTTGTGCAGAAGCACCTGCGATTGCAACCTCTTCTGTTCGATAGTCGCTCTCTTCGAGTGGCGACAATATTTTTACGTTTTCTTCGCCAAGCATGTAGGCTATGTTTGAATCAATTTTGCTTGTCTGTTTTGCAATCACAACGATATCATAGCTTTCACGATGCTTAAGTTGTTCTTCGTTTTGTGAAAGTGTGAACGAATACATCTTCGTGCCATCGTCAACAAGTTCAACCTCTCCTGAAAGCAAGCTCTTCATACCGTTTCTGACTGAATAAACCTCAAAACTTGTTGCTGAAGAGTGCGTCCACGAAATCTTTCCATCTGTGATTTTCAGATTTTCAACTTGACTTGTTCTCGTGAGCAGTTGAGTCTCAGCATCGCCAGAAAAATACAACTCGCCTTCCAAGATAAAGGTTGTCTCGTCTGTGTATTGCACATTAGTTGTCGTGGCAAACCTTTCGCCCTCAATGGTTGTTATTGTTCCTGCGTTTGAAGGCAAATACGCATGTGCACGCACGTAAATTGAATAGCGATATTCATCGGTAGATGTCGGATCGACTATGTTTTCTGCCGTCAACGTCGTTTGTGTTGTATAATAAGTTTTGCTGTCTTGAGAACTTAATTGCCATTCGACTGTATTGTCAGAGCCTAACACTTGATAATAATAATTGACTTCGACTTCATAGACGATTGTCAAATCTTCTGGCAACTGCAAACGATCAAGCCCTTCTGCTTGCGACCAGTGAACATCGCCCTCTCCAACCCAAATGGTTTTGCTTGAAGAGTTTTGCAGTTTAGCGGCATTTGTTTGAACTGTTTGCGACTGCATGTAGATTGGAGAATACTCTGCTGTTGAGCCCTGCCCATTTGCGTTTATGGTTATCTCGTATCCATCTTTATCGCTGCCAGCCAAGTCTTGTGCTGTCAGTTTAAAAGAGTCGCCTGCGGTTGCAAAGTAGAATACATTTGCACTGCGCTCTGTAAGTCGATATTCATAAGCATCTGAAGAGCCGCTTGTCAGTCTGTTGACGCCCGTTTGATGAGTGATGCTCTCCTTTCCATTGGTTGAGAGTTGGAACATCTCATCCTTTGTTT
This sequence comes from uncultured Clostridia bacterium, assembly GCA_944384475.1. GTDB lineage: Bacteria > Bacillota > Clostridia > Christensenellales > UBA1242 > Caccovivens. Next base: position 3,224 of record CALWTN010000025.1, on the reverse strand, counting down.
GATTGTATACGTTGTTTGAAATCAAAAATTCTTTTGGCACAAAATTGTTGTTTGTGTCTGAGATAACAAACTCGCCATCTTGAACTTTTATGTCTGGCGCTGCAAGTTTTTGCAAATTGTAAATCGTGTAAACAGGACTATCTATCTCTATTGAAAAACCTTCTGCCTTGCCCGCTGTGCAGAAACTTACATAAGTGTATGTTCCCGCCTTATCAAACGAAAGTTGTGGTTTTTGCCCTGGAACAACGATTTCTTGTTTTTCGGTTCCTTTAAGCACATAGGCAACTTTTGTGGAATAAAGTTTGTTACTTACACTGAAATTCTCCCAATATAACACTCCAGCATCGAGTTTCAAGGAGGTTATGTCAAACTTTAAGAAAGTTACAGAAACTTGTTCGGTTTTGCTGTTTAAAGACGTTGAATCGCCGTTGACATAAATGTTTGCAGTAAAATCTCTGCCCTCAAGCGAAACAGATGCACCATGGATGTCTTTTACGTTTTCTTCATAGATAATGCCTGTTTGTTTGGAGTTTATCGAAACCACCACATACTCGCCGTCAGTTTGCAGAGTTACTCTCTCGCCTTGGAAAGATGATCTCGTCCAGTTTGAACCATCATAGTAAATGTCATATTTTACAATTGGATTGTATTTCAGCGTCTCGTCTGCATTTTTGTCTTTAAGCACAAGCGAGTAGTTTTGATACTGCTCAACTGGCCTAAATTTAATGTAATATTCTGTCGTTCCGTCTGAAGGATTAGATCCCACCCTAGTTTGTGGCGAAGCAATAACCTTTACATTTTGCAATTTAGACGTAAAGGCAGAACTTAACGTGTCGTTTTCGGCAGAGCCTTGCTGTTGAATGTAAATTGTGTAAGTGCCAGCAGTTATTTTTTCTGCGCTGTATTTGTTATACAACCCCGTTTCGCCTTGTCCAATTTCATCAAAAAGCAAAGAATCCGAAGCCACGCCATTAAAGTATTGTTTGTTTGTAAGCAAGTTGTATACTGCACTTAACCTTGTTTTATAATCGTTTTGTCCAAGCCCGTTGATCATGTCGTCCATTTCTTCTAAGGTTGTTTGATTAAGTTTTGACAAGATGTTTATCGCTTTGACTGAAGTAAGATACTCTTGCTGAGTTTGATCGTTGACAAACTTTAAGTTGAACGTCAAGTTTTCAAGCTCTTCAATGTTGTAGTCAAAAGGATATTTCAAAATGTCGGTCAGTAATCTTGAAGCAAAGCTTGATGGCGTCCAAAAACTTGCATCGCTCCTCTTTGCCAACCTTCTTTCCAAGCTGTCTAAATGCTTGTCTATGTATTCGCTCACGCTCTCGTCATCGCCTCGGCTTGGTGCTGCGGCTCTAAGGTCGTTGAACTCTAACGTCATTACGCCGTCTGTTATTGACAAGCTGTTTTCAATTTCGTTTAACTTTCTTACTTTTTGATGCTGGTTGTCTTTTTCATAGTAAAGTTTGTTGGACGGCAGTATTCCAAGCTGAGAAGAAACCGCCTGAATCGAAACTTCAAATTCGCCCGTTTTCTTGATGTTTTCGCCAAGATAATAGGTGGCGTCTTTTGCGCTTACCACAATTTTTTCATCCGCAACGCCGTCTTCAAGATTAATCACAAAGCCGGTGTTTGGCCCTTGTGAATTTTCCCATTTAAGATTGCCTTGATCTAGTTGCAAGTTTGACGGCCCTCTTAATTTTTGATATTCAACCGCCTCTGCAAACGCATTGACGATAAAATTGTCATCGGTGGTGGACGTTATATATCCAACTTGAATGTCAATTTCTCCTGCATTGAAATGTTCAAGCAGTTTGGAAATGTTGATGGCGTAACATTCTTCACAAGTATAGCCCTCTGCTTCAACTGCGGTTAGTGAAAATGATTTTTCAACAATCAGTTTGTCGTTTTGGGTGTAAGTGTGCGTGATCCAATATCCTTTAGTTTGCGCCACGTCTATATCAAGATAATCGTAGCCCTTGCCTTGATCTGCACGCAAATGAATTGTTGTGATGTTTTGATTTACTTGCCCGTCTCCGTTGATATCTTTGATAATAATGTAATCTTCAGTTTCGCTTGCTTTGTCTTGCAAAACGGTGTTGTTTGATTGCCTAAACTTGAACGTAAACTCGCTCTCGTCACTTCTTAAAGTGCCATCAATCGTGCTGTAAATTTTGAAAGAACATTGCTCGTTGTCTGTTAGCGCAAACTTTTCGCAAAGTTCTATCGCCAAAAATTCATAAGTGCTGTTGTTGACTTTTTCAAAATCAATTTTTTGAACAGTTTCTAGTCCATTTTTATCGGTAAATTTGACATAGAATTGTCTAGTCCCTTCCTCTTCGGCAAGCGAGACAACAATCTTGCCATTTTGATTTTCAGTGGCCACCGACACTATGTCTTGCAGTTTGTAAATTGCTTGTTTTTGCGGCTGTGCATCTATAACAATTTTAGAGTTCTGCCCATCGGCAATTTGTGTGGTTTGGTTTGTGTAGAGTTGCCTTAAAACAATTTGCAGTTGCCCTGTAAGATCTTTGACTAAATATTCTCGCACGTCACTTGCCAAAATTTGAGGCGAAGGTTGATGCTCGTTGCCGTCAGCGTCTTTAATGTTAAGATATATTCCCACGCCTTCGCTTTGTGCCTCAAACGAAAGCAGCCCGTCATCGTTTGCCGATATGTTTGAAATGGTGTTCGGCATCACCGAAACCGTTGTCGTAAACTGCTGAGAGTTTGTCAAGCCAGTCGTGTCAAAATCTGTGATCGTTCTAAATTTAAAAACGTATTCTCCTCTCTCTTGCACCGCCTGCAAAGCGGAAAGATTTATTTGCAAATCTTTTAAATCTCCGATTTTGCCGATCAAAGCATTGTCTTTGTAAATTTCGATCTCATAGCCAGAAGAGTTATCGACAGCCTCCCAACTTAATATATGGTCGAGATAATCGTCAGTGCGTGTAAAGGTTATGCTGCTGACGTTGTCAATTCTTGTGATGTTCACCTCTAGCTTAGCGCTTTCGCCCGTCCATGAATCGATGTTCCCGCTTTTTCTAGCAAATGGAGTTATATGATATGTCCCGCTGTTCCATTCTTCAGGTATGTTAAAGTGGTTGCCTTCAAGCTGAACGGTTTCGTCCGTCTCTTGGCAGAGGATGTAGAACGTCACGCCCTCGTCCGTGCTGCTGAGCGTAAACCCTGTTTGGTCTTGTATAAGTTTTGGAGTT
>CALWTN010000024.1 GCA_944384475.1 uncultured Clostridia bacterium | reverse complement strand
TGCCAAGGTCGAAACGTGTTTTTCTTTCAAGCACATCGATTTGGTGAGCAAGATAGCATTCAAGCACCTGTTTTAAGTTTAAAATTTTTGGCACGCCGTCAACCAGCGCCAGCATGATTATTCCGGCGCCCTGTTGAAGTTGCGAATGTTTGTAAAGCAGGTTTAAAACAACTTGCGCATTGGCATCCTTTTTGATGTCGATTACAATTCTCATGCCCTGTCGATCGGATTCTTCCTTGATGTCAGATATGCCTTCAATGCGCTTGTTTTTAACAAGGTCTGCCACCTGCATGATGAATTTTGCTTTGTTGACTTGATATGGAAGTTCGGTGATGACAATTCGTTGTCTGCCAGAAGAAGTCTCTTCAATCTCCGCCCTGCCACGCAGCACAATGCCTCCACGGCCTGTCCTGTATGCGTGCTTAATCGCCGTTCTTCCCATGATTATTCCGCCTGTTGGATAATCTGGTGCAGGAATGATTTTGATAAGATCGTCGATGTCTATGTCGGCATTGTCAATCAGCGCTTGCACGCCGTTTATCACTTCGGTGAGGTTGTGCGGCGGAATGTTGGTTGCCATGCCCACCGCAATGCCGTCTGAGCCGTTTACCAAAAGATTTGGAAATTTGGCTGGTAAAACTGTTGGCTGCATAAGCGTTTCATCAAAGTTTGGATAAAACGCAACTGTATCTTTATCTATATCTTCAAGCATAAGTGAAGCGATTTTTGAAAGCCTTGCTTCGGTGTAACGCATAGCCGCTGGCGGATCGCCGTCCACCGAGCCAAAGTTTCCGTGTCCGTCGATAAGCGGACACCTTATTGAAAAATCCTGCGCAAGACGCACCATAGCGTCATACACACTGCTGTCGCCGTGTGGGTGATACTTACCCATAACTTCACCGACAATTCTTGCGCACTTTTTAAAAGGCTTGTCATAGAAGTTGCCAAGTTCGCCCATTGCATACAAAATGCGGCGATGAACAGGTTTAAGCCCATCTCTTACGTCAGGTATGGCACGTGAAACATTAACCGCCATAGCGTAAGAGATGAACGACCTTTTAAGTTCGCCCACTGCATCGACTTTTTCAATTTTGGTGTTTTGTAAAAGTTCACCCAAATCCTTTTTTTCTTCTTTCATTTTATCTTTCCTTTATTACACATCTAAATCAGTCACGAGAGTTGCATTCTCTTCGATAAAGCTTCTTCTAAGTTCTGGATCTTCGCCCATCAGTTGATTGAAAAGCTTGTCCGCTTCAATCGCATCTTCCATTGTAATTTGAATAAGCGTGCGCTTTTCTGGGTTCATAGTTGTTTCCCAAAGTTGCTCAGCGTTCATCTCGCCAAGACCTTTGTATCTTTGGATTGTAACGCCCTTTCTGCCGTTGGTTTCAAGTTCTTCGTTGAGTTCGGCGTCCGAGTAGAAATACTTTTCATCCTTGCCTCGTGCAACCTTGTAAAGCGGCGGTTTTGCCGAGTAGACATAGCCGTTTTCAATCAGCGGCTTCATATAGCGGAAGAAGAATGTAAGCAGCAAAATTCTGATGTGTGCGCCATCGACATCGGCATCCGTCATGGATATGATTTTGTGATAGCGAAGTTTGCTTGCATCAAACTCGCTGCCAATTCCCGCACCAAAAGCCGTGACCATATTTTTGATTTCGTTGTTTTCCAAAATTTTGTGCAAGCGTGCCTTTTCAACGTTCAAAATCTTGCCTCTAAGCGGCAAAATCGCTTGAAAACGCCTGTCTCTGCCCTGTTTTGCCGTGCCACCAGCGGAATCTCCTTCGACAAGATATATCTCGCAATGCTCGGCGTTCTTTTCGGTGCAGTCTGCAAGTTTGCCCGGCAGAGTTGTGTTTTCAAGCACGCTTTTTCTTCTTGTAAGTTCTCTTGCGTTTCTTGCAGCATCCCTTGCACGCTGAGCGTTGACCGATTTCATGATAAGGTTTTTGGCTTCAACCGGATGCTCTTCCAAATAGTCGCCAAAACTATCCACCATCGCCTTGTAGACGATTGTTCGCATCTCGCTGTTGCCAAGTTTGGTTTTTGTTTGCCCTTCAAACTGCGGATTTTTAAGTTTTACGCTGATCACGGCGGTTATGCCCTCACGGCAATCTTCGCCAGAAAGTTTTTCGTTGTCTTTGATTATTTTGTTTTTAACGGCATAGTCGTTGATCACCTTGGTTAGGCCGTTTTTAAAGCCTTCCAAATGCGTGCCGCCTTCTTCGGTGTTGATGTTGTTGGCATAGGCGTTGATGATTTCATTGTAGCCATCGTTAAATTGAAAGCAAACTTCAATTTCATTTTCGATTTCGCCTTTTTCGCTTCTGTTAAATTTATTAAAATACACTGGGTTTGAAAGCAGAGTTTCACGATTTTTGTTTAAAAAGTCAACAAACTCAACAATGCCGCCTTTAAATTCAAAAACCTCTTTTCGCTCCTTTCCCGGCCTTTTATCTTCAAGAGATATCACCAAGCCTTTGTTTAGAAATGCGATTTCACGAAACCTGTTTTTCATCGTGTCGTAATTGAAAATGGTGGTTTCGAAAATTTCATCATCAGGCCAGAAAGTTATCGTCGTGCCACGTTTGTCTGTTTTGCCAACAATTTTTAATGGAGTTATGGTTTTGCCACGTGAAAATTCAATAACATAATAAAGCCCATTTTGAAAAACTTCTGCAACCAATTTGGATGAGAGTGCGTTTACGCAAGAAACGCCCACGCCGTGCAATCCGCCAGAAATCTTGTAGCCTTCGCCACCAAACTTGCCGCCTGCATGAAGCTTTGTAAGCACAACTTCAACTGCGCTTTTGCCTTCCTTTTCAATCATACCTGTTGGAATGCCACGGCCGTTGTCCGCCACCGAGCAAGAGCCGTCTTCATTGATTGTGACTTCAATTTTTGTGCAATATCCAGCAAGCGCTTCATCGATTGAGTTGTCCACAACCTCAGTAACTAAATGATGCAAGCCGTGCTCATCCGTTGAGCCGATATACATGCCCGGCCTTTTGCGAACAGGCTCTAACCCTTCCAGCACTTGAATGTCGCTGGCATCATATTTTGTTGATTTTGAAAGTTCTTGCTCTTCAACTGTAAAGTCTTCCATATCTACCCCTTAAAAAAATATTGACAAGTTGCCTTATATATATAATATATTATATAATATTTATATTAAAAAAACAAGCGATTTGGCAAAACAATCGCTTTATTCGACTAATTAATCATGTTTGAGGCAAATCGTGCCTTTTTGCCCCCTTCTACGCCGTCAGAGCAAGCCCACCAATGCGCCAGCAATAAATTTTATAGTGCAAAACTGGCAAGTATAAACCCAAAGTGAGCAAGCAAAGACCTAAACTTTGCCACCACACTTTGTATAATTCGTCCAAACCGCCCTCAAACTTCAATCTTTTGCCGCTAAGCATAGTTTGCTCGGCAAAGTGCATCATCTTTAAATAATGCGCATGTGGCGAGGCCAGTTTGAGCGAAAAAGTGGAAATCGCCCAAGCCTTGACTGAAGTTTCCATCGTTTTGAGCGGCATGCTTTTTAAAGCGGTAGGTGCAATCGACTCGGCAAACGCCAAGCACCTTTTAACCCACATCCGATAGTAAATTCGCAGTAAATAGGTGTTTAAAAACAGCACAATCAAATTGACCGCCCAAAACACAAATTGCTTTGGCAAAAGAAGATTTAAAACATCCAAAACAAAATTTGACAACGCCAAAAACAAAGACAAACTGATCAGCCAAATCAAAAAAATGCCGTATGCATGCCAAAGTTTGCCTTTAAAAAGCAACCTCTTGCCACTGATTTGACTGTTTGTCACACGCCACCTTTCGAAATGGTAGACAGTATAAGGCAAAAGCAAAGTAGCCGTTGCAACAGACACAATCCATTGCAAAATTTCAAGCACATAGTATTGCTTTAAACTGCCAAGAAAAACCGACTTGCCGATGATATCTTTCATAACTCGAATGCCAACTTGTTTTAATTTTTCTTAGCATGGTTTTTATCTACAAAGCTAAAATTTTCATTTTTTAATTTTACGAAATACGTCTTATCTTCTATCTGCAAATTGCCTTTGTAAAAAATTTTTGCATGGCGCTGCTCTTTGCCCGCCACCTCAACATACGTAATGTCATAGAAATTGTATCCCAACAAATTTAAAAAGGGATTTATATAATAAAGCGAATTGTTGATGTAGACAACGCCAATCATAATCAAAATTGCCACATAAACACAATAAACGCTTACATATGAAAGATCAAGCGGAATGGCAAAAAACACAAACAGCGAAAAATATCCCAAGAAATGCTGATCGGTGATGTTGTGCTTAGTTAAAATTTTCACCTCTTTGGCTTCGTCATTGTTAAATTTGACATTCCAAACAAGCCCTACAACACTTGCCAAACAAAGCAGCAGCAAGGTTATTAAATTGATTGTGTTAAGCACGTTGAACGACAAATTTTGGTTGATGAGTTCAACCACAAGCTTTATCAAAACAAGCACATACATTGGCATAAATGCCGAAATATACAAAAGAAGATTTTTGACAAATTGCATAACCATAGTATGCTTTAATTGCAAATTTTTAATCCAATATGACACATTCTCATCAATTTCTTACGACAACGGGTTTTTAGTTGAAATATTATTCCAACTTTGATAAAATATTTTTATAGGAAGTTGTTATGAAATCAATTTACAAATTTTACAAAGAACGCTTGATTGAAATCAGCGGCAAAAACAGAAGCCTTTATTCCAAAAACCTAAGCAAAAAGTACGCTTACGATATCGGCGCAATTATTGGAGATGACGCAAAAGAATTTGATGAGTTCTTCACTTTTTTGTGGAAAGGTAAAAGAACAAGCTACCCGATAATCCGAAAAGAAATTAAAGATAGAATTTTTAAAAATTTTAAATTGGAAGAAAAGATTAAATCGTCCTTTCAAGATATGTCAAAGCTCTCCACCGAAGAAAAGCGCAATGAAAACCTCCGCCGTGAGCGTCTTAAACGCGAAGAAATTAAAAAGTCTTTGACAAGCCAAGTGACAAAGCTTAAAGCGCTCAAACGTGAAGTGGAAGAGTTTGCCAAAGAAACAGGCAGATATGAAATGTTTGTCGGCTATCCTTTTGTGACCGGCTACATAAACAAGGATCTGCAAATCAAAGCTCCGCTCATCCTTTTCCCTGTTGTGATCAACGTTGAAAGCGACAGCGTGGTGTCGTTTGAACTAAAACATGATGAACTTGTGCAGTTTAACAAGGTGCTTATGCTCGCCTATGCCAAGGAACATCGCCTGAACACTGATGGAATGTTGACAGAGTTTGACAACCTTTTAGATTACAAACTCAAAAGCGTAAAGGACGTTGTAGAATATCTTTCAGCCTATGGCTTTAAGTTTAACCTGCCTAAAAATTTTGGCGATAAAATGATTAAATTTGAAAGCATCGCCGAGCCATCCTATCGTGATGAAGGGCTTTCCATTCACAACGCATGCGTGATTGGAAGATTTCCTCTCGCCAACGCAATCTACAACGACTACACACTGCTAGAGAAAAAACATCTCTCGTCCGAGGCCATTGACGCACTGTTATTAACCAAACCTACAAAGAAAATCAAAAAATACGATCAACGGCTTTTCACAATAAACGACCTTGACTACGCACAAGAAAACGCCATCGAAAAACTCAACCAATCTGGCAACCTTGTTATCTATGGGCCTCCTGGAACAGGCAAAAGCCAAACGATTGTGAATATAATTTCGGATGCGCTTTGTAAAAACAAAAAAGTGCTGGTTGTTTCACAGAAAAAAGCGGCGCTGGACGTTGTTTTTAACCGACTTAAAACACTTAACTCCAAATGCATGTTCATCACCGATGCAGAAAAAAACAAAGTGGAATTTTATCAGCGTTGCAATATGATGCACAATGCTTTAACCACTCTTTTTAAGCCCGAGCAGCAAACAGACGAGTTTGATCAGGTTGAAAAAAACCTTGCACGAGAAGTTGGCAACTTACAAACAATTTCAGACACCCTTTTCACAAAAACGCCGTTTGGGCTTTCACTTCAACAGATGTATGCAAACTCTGCACGAATTGGCAAAAACAGTTTTGATTACACAATTTATAAATTGATGCTGCAAAACCCTTACATAATGAAGTTAAATTACAAACGCTTGCAATCAACACTTAGGGTTATTAAAGAAAAGAATAAAAGCGGGCTTTACTATCACTATATCATGCTGAAAAAAAACAATCCTTTGATAGATCACATAAAGCCAAACATCGACATACACGTGATCAATCAAATGAAAACCTACCTCAACTCTTTGCTGCAAAAAAATATTGTTCCGTTTGACACTGCAAAAAATCCACACGCCCGACAACTTATCATTTACATGCTTGAAAACAATATTGAAGAAGAGCGCAAGTTGCATCCATTGGTGCAAATGATTGCAAAAGTTGAAAACCCAAAACTTAGCGCTGCGCTTGCATGGTCAAAAATCTTCTTGCCCCTCTATCCTTTTGTCAGATACAAAATGAACAAAAAGCAAGCCCAGTTAAAGCAGCAATTCACCTCCACTTTGCAAGAGATGCAACAATACACAAACAACTACTCGCTGCTTGAAAAAGTGCTGGATAAAAAGGGCTATTTGATGAGTTTAGATAACATCATCAACGGCAACCCAACCTTTTTAAAACTTTTGCTGAGTGCGCTTGGCGATTATGTTGAAATTCGTGACATGTTTGTTGCACTGCAAAATTTAACCGAAGATGAAAGGCAGGTGCTAAACTTTGCCTATCAAAACTCAACCAGTGCAAAACAATATAAAGAAATCATTGATAAAATTTTGGAAATCAGAATCTATCATGAAGCCATAACCTATGAAGAAAAATATAAAGAAAAACTTTCGAAAATAATCGATTTTGAAAACATTAGAAACCGCATCCTCTCGCTTAAAGCGGAAGAGAAAAATCTTTCAATTAAACTTTGCGCAGACAAGTTTAAACAAGAATATATCGATTTGTTTAACACCTCGCCAGAAAGCAAGAACTATCTATATCAAATAAACAAACAGCAAGGCTTGATGCCAATAAGAAAGATGATGGAGCTTTACAGTGACTTTCTGTTAAAACTCTTCCCTTGCTGGTTGTTGTCGCCTGAGAGCGTTTCAACAATATTCCCATTAAAGAAAAACATGTTTGACATCATCTTGTTTGATGAAGCCAGCCAAGTTTTCATTGAAAACACTCTGCCAACCATCTATCGTGGCAAACACATCGTGGTTGCGGGCGACTCTAAACAACTTCGCCCTACCGCAACCTTTATGAAAAGATATATGGGCAACGACAGCGATGACGAACTCGATCTTGCCACCATAGCGGCGCTGGAGGTTGAAAGCCTGTTGGATCTTGCAACTTCGCGCTATAACACCGCCAATTTGACATATCACTATCGCAGCAAAAATGAAGAACTTATCAACTTCTCCAATCATGCTTTTTACGATGGCAAACTTCAAGTTGCGCCAAACATTTCAAAAAATATCGGAGAAAAACCGATCGAGCGCATAAAAGTAAACGGCAAATGGCTAAATCGCCGCAACGAAGAGGAAGCCTCCGCCGTTGCAAGTCTGCTTAAAAAACTTATTAAAAACAAGCGCAACTCTTATTCAATCGGCATCATCACCTTTAACACCGAGCAAGAGGCAGCCATTGAAGATGCGATAGATAGAGAATGCGGCAAAGATTCGGCTTTCCGTGACGCTGTAATTAGAGAGCGCAACAGAAAGGAAGACGGCGAAGATATTTCGCTTTTCATCAAAAACCTTGAAAATGTGCAAGGTGATGAGCGTGACATAATCATTTTCAGCATCGGTTATGCGAAAAATGAATATGGCAAGGTTGTGGCACACTTTGGTCCGCTTTCTGTCGAAGGCGGAGAAAACAGGCTTAATGTGGCAATCACTCGTGCAAAACAAAAGATTTATGTGATCACGTCAATAGAGCCAGAAGAACTTATCGTTGAAGGCACAAAAAATGCAGGACCTAAAATATTTAAAAGTTATTTAAAATATGTTCGTGCCGTTTCAAACAAGAAAAATAAAGAGGCTGAATATGTTTTAGAATCCTTTAAGCCAAACCTTCCACAAAGTGAAGAGGAAGTGGTGCTGAACAACCTTGAAAATCAAATAAAGGCAGAACTTGTCAAGCTTGGCTATGAAGTTGAAACCAATCTTGGCAACACGAAATATAAAATCTCGCTTGCCGTCTATGACAAAAAACTTGATAAATATTTGCTTGGGATCGAATGCGATTATGCCGCACACAACAGCAGCGATTCGATTTTGGAGAGAGATGTATATCGCAATAAATTTCTTTCTTCTCGTGGATGGAAAATTATCAGAGTTTGGAGCAGAGATTGGTGGCTAAACAAAGCCCGAGTTGTTTCCAACATTGTAAAAGAAATCGCTGCAAGCAAGAAAAAACTTGAAAATAAGGCAAAAAAATAATTTTATTATCATCTTTTAATCGTTTGACATAATATTTTTGAGATAGTATAATTTTGACATAAGGAGGTTAAAGCATGGCAAACTCATCAAAATCTAAAAAATCCACTTCATCAAAAAGCGGAAGCGGAATGTGGGGATTGAACAAAATTTCATTTTGGGTTATCGTTGCAGTTACAATCTTATACGCAGTTGCTTTAATTTTGGCAGCATGTGGTGTAACATCTGTTGCAGTTTCTGCTTTGCAAGGAATTGCCGCTGCAATGATGATTATCATCGTTTCAATTCTTGCATGGAGATATGTTAAACCTAAACCAGCGGTTTGGAAAGTGCTTTACTTTGTGTGCCTGTTGATTGTGATTGCGGGCATAATTGTTCCACTTGTTTTAGGGTAAAAAATTCAGCCAATATATTGGCTGTTTTTTTATTTGTGATATAATAAAATTATGAAATACGCATTCTATAAATTTGATTTTGGATATATAAAAATTGCATATGCGGATGGCAAAATTTTATCGTTGCAAAAATGCAGCAACATTGACGAGCAAAATCAACCCAACGCTTTTTCCAACGCAATCTACAAACAATTGCAAGAATATTTTACTGGTAAGCGCAAAACTTTTGATGTGCAGTTTAATCTTATAGGCACCCCTTTCCAAATGTCCGTTTGGCAGCAATTGCAAAGCATCCCATACGGTCAAACCCGAACCTACAAACAAATCGCCGAAGCCATAGGCAGCCCAAAAGCCTGCAGAGCCGTTGGCATGGCGATCCACAACAACCCTATCGCAATAATAATCCCCTGCCACCGAGTGATAGGCTCAAACGGAAAGTTGACGGGCTATGCTGGAGGGCTTGATTTAAAGCAATATCTTTTAAATATAGAAAAATAAATACAAAAAAATGGCTAATTTGCCATTTTTTTATTAATTTTTTGATAAATTTCCTCCGCCTTTTGATAAATCTTTTGAATTTCTTGTTCATCACAAGATTTTAGTTTTTTGCGTTTTGGCATCCCCCAGATGCTAAAAATTTTAGGCCCAAGCCATTCGCAATAATCAAGTTTTGTGAATATGCCTTTAATAAGCGACAGACTTGATTTTTTTGGCGAATTGAAAATAAGCTTCATAGGCAGCGCAATGATCTTTGAAATGAACTTAGGAAAGTTTTTCATAAGATTGGTGTAACTTATCCCCGGATGAACTATCGCCAAATCGACCTTTGAATTGTTTTGCAACAGTTTCATAAGCGAAAACATTATAAACCGCTTAGAGTTGCCATAGATTTTTTGATCATCGGTGTTGGTTGAATAGTCCACATCATTTTCATCATATCTTGCAAACTTGTGCGCCAAACTTGACACGACAATAACCTTGGCTTTGCCTGCGCCCTCAAGTTTTGGAAGCAAACTTTTTGTTATATAATATGGCGCAATAAAATTGACTTTAAAAATAATGTTGTAATCGCCTTTCTCATGCTCCACTGGCAGCCTGAACACTCCCGCATTGTGAACAAGAATATCAATGCGCGAAAGTTTTTTAAGTTTTTCCACGCATTTTTGCACATCTGCCATATTTGACAGATCGGCTTCTATGATTTCAACATTTAAATTTGCATGCTTTTCAAGCAGCGCGCTTTTAAGTTTTTCAAGCCCGTCAATATTTCTGTCGATTGCAACAATATCCGCTCCAAGCCTTGCCAAATGAAAACAACATTGCGTGCCTATGCCGCCCGCTGCCCCTGTAAGCACAACGGTTTTACCTTCAAGCGATGAAGTGTTTCGTTTAAACCAACCATTATATTCCATGCTTTCACCTTTGTTTAATTATATCATAAAACAAAAAATTGCACAAAAAAAACCATGAATTAACATGGTTTTTTGTTTTAATTATGCTTCTTGTTTTGGTTGCTCTTCTTTTGGAGCTTTGCCTTTGCCGATTATATAAAGTGCAACTGAAAGCCCAGCAGCTGCTAAAAGCAAAGCTTCAACAACGCCAAACACAGCCGCAAAGATTACCGCGCCATCGCAAGTTAATTCGTCCAAGCCATCCAGCGATGATGTTTCACCAAATGTGCTTAATTTAAACGCATCAATTTTCATAACTGCCGCATCACTTGCGTTAAGTTCGCCCGCCCAAATGGCGTCCCAACTTTCCTTGTCGCTTTTAAGTTCTGCCACACCAGCATCATATTCTTCCTGCGTCATGTCTTGACTTGTTGTAAGCAACAAAATTTTGTTGCCATTGCGAAGCGTCCAAAATTCGCCAGATTCCTGTTCGCCTTTTTCTTCGCCCGCCTCATACGAGTAAACTATATTTGCTTTATTGCCGTTGAAGATGATTTTGTATTCTATTGTAGCGCCGCCCTGCACGCCATCTTCCTCTGTCAGTGTTTGGGTGATAGAATATGCCATCCCCGTGCTGACCGGACGAGCCAGCAAACCAATGTAGATTGCAAGACCTGCAACGGCAATCACTACAGCCACAATCATCACTGGCAATTTTGCAAAAAACTTTTTTGCGTTTGATAAAAATGTTTTCATTTTTCCCTCCTTAATTTTTTATACCATGTTTTAGCCTTATATGTCAAGCAATACGCGCATGTCACTTCAGCCCAACTTATCGCATAAAAAAACGCGCCAGCGCAAGCGCGATTTTCGTCTGGCCGCGAGAAGAAAATTTCCAGCGTCAAGGCGCAGCTTTTCGGGTAAAGCCCGAAAACAAGCAAACAGCGCAGAAATTTTCTTGGTGCGTCTGCCGGGACTCGAACCCAGAATAACGGTTCCGTAGACCGTCGTGATATCCATTTCAGACCATCCTGTTGTCTGCGGCACTGAATGTGGATGCGACAAGTTCAGGATAGGGATATGTCTTGAGGATTTCCGCGACGGGCTCGTGCGCCAGGTTGATGCCGTCATTG
>CALWTN010000023.1 GCA_944384475.1 uncultured Clostridia bacterium | reverse complement strand
GATGTGAACATCTTTAAGCTGCTGATCAAACGGCCTTGACGGCGAACCCATCAGCAAATCTCGTCCATTTTTGTTGAGTGGGAAAGCGATGACTTCACGCATGCTTTCTTGATTCATAATTGGCATAAGCATTCTATCAAAGCCAAATGCTGCGCCTGCGTGTGGTGGAGTGCCATATTGGAAAGCGTTGTAAAGCGCTGGAAATTTGCTTTCAACCACCTCTTTTGGATAGCCCGCAATTTCAAACGCCTTAACCATAATCTCTGGATCGTGATTTCTTATCGCTCCCGAAAGCATTTCATAGCCGTTGCAAACAAGGTCGTATTGATAAGCGACAATATCAAACGGGTTTTGACTTTCAAGCGCTTTCAACTCGCCTTGTGGCATTGAGAAAGGATTATGTGCAAAATCTGGTTTGCCTGTGTCTGGATTTTTTTCGTAGAAAGGAAAATCTACAATCCAGCAAAACTCAACACTGTTTTTATCAATAAGTTCAAGTTTTTCGCCAAGATAGTTTCTAAGTGCGCCTGCAAGATAGATCGCTTTTTCTTCTTCGTCACCTACAAAAACGATCGCTTGCCCTTCTTTAAGCGCATATTTTTTTTGCAAAGATTGTTTTTGCTCGTCAGTTAAAAGTTTTGAAATAGAGCCTGTCATCTGCCCCTCATTTATCTTTATCCACGCAGCACCTTTGCCTTCGATTGAAACAACATAGCTGCTTGTTTCATCAAAAAACTTGCGTGATTTTTGTGCAGCGTCAATCTTGATCGCTTTAACCGTTTTTCCCTTTAAAAAACCAATCTCGCTGCTTGCAAAAAACGCTGTTTCGTCCTCAACCGTCAGTGGATTTCTTAAATCTGGTTTGTCTGAGCAATATTTTTGCATGGCATCACGCCATTTGATTCTTTTAAACGGCGGTTTGCTTACTTGCAAGTTTGTAAAGTTCTCAAAAATCTCGCTTGCCAAAATTTCACAAACTTCAAAAACATCATCCTGCGTTGCAAAGGCCATTTCCATGTCAATTTGATAAAACTCCCCAGGGGTTCTATCCGCCCTTGCGGCTTCGTTTCTAAAACACGGCGCAATTTGAAAATATCTGTCAAAACCGCTTGCCATCAAGAGTTGTTTAAACTGTTGCGGCGACTGTGGTAAAGCATAAAACTCTCCAGGGGCAAGAACGGTTGGCACGATAAAATCTCTCGCTCCCTCTGGAGATGTGTTTGCAAGAATTGGCGTTTGAAACTCTGTAAAACCAAGCTCGGTGAGTCTGTCACGCACAAATTTTAGTATCTGCGCCCTTTTTAAAATACGATTGTGAAGGTCGGGATGTCGTAAGTCCAAAAACCTGTATTTCAGCCTGAGTTCTTCCTTGGTTTGAGGCGCATCAGAAACTTCAAACGGCAACACGTTTTTACATTTCCCCAATATTTCAACGCTTTTTGCCTCCACTTCTATGTCACCCGTTGGCATTTTTGGATTTTTGCTTTCTCTTTCAACAACCCTGCCTTCAACTTTGATGACGCATTCTTTGACAACCTTTTCAAGTATTTTTTCATCTCTAACTAAAATTTGAGTGATGCCATAGTTATCTCTCAGCGTCAAAAAAGTTATTCCGCCAAGACGGCGAATGGAGTTTACCCAACCGCTGAGTTTAACCTCCTTGCCAACGTCTGAGAGCCTAAGTTCTCCGCAAGAGTGAGTTCTAAATTTGTTTTGTTTCATATTCTCTCCTTAATAAAAAAGCCTAACACTTTTAAAGTGTTAGGACGAAAAAATATCTTTTCCGCGGTGCCACCTAACTTGCCTTATCGGCCACTTGTAGATATGCTTTAACGGGCTATCCCGATCAAACTCGAAAAATTGTTCTTTGGGTTTTATGCTTGCAAGCGGTTTTCACTATCCCGCCTCACTGTTTGCTGCTCTTAAAACTTACTCTGTTTTTCTCAAACGTTTGATAGAAAGATTATATTCACAATCAAAAACTTTGTCAAGCGCATTTACCTTTTGTTTTCAAGTTTTCCATCATTAATTTTGATAATTTTTCCCTCACAAAAATCCTCGTCTGTGGTGGTGATGAAAGTTTGGCAACGTGACGTAAATTTTAACAGCCTCACTCTTCTTCCGCTGTCGAGTTCAGAAAAAACATCGTCTAAAATAAGCACTGGATACTCGCCTGTCGCCTGTTTGATTATTTCAAGTTCGGCAAGTTTAAGCGCAAGTGCCGCTGTGCGTTGTTGTCCCTGCGAGCCAAAGTTTTTAACTTCAACATCATTTAAATATATATCAATATCATCTCTATGCACACCAAAAGTGGTGTAGCCAAGTTTAAAATCCTTTTCAAAACTTTTTTCTAGTTTAGAAATATATTGCTCTTCGTTTTCGACATTTACGCCATTATACTCAACCCTTAAAGTTTCGCCATTTGAAATATATTTGTTTGCCATATCTGCAAAAGGCGCTATTCTCTGAACAAATTCCGCCCTCTCTCTGGCAATCTTAACTCCCGCTGCGGCAAGTGCTTTGTTCCAAATATCTATCGTCTGCAAAACAATATCTTTGTTTGGAGTGGATTTTAAAAGTTTGTTGCGATTATCTAAAATTTTTTCATATCTTGAAAGAAGATAAAAATATTTTTTATTGGTCTGCGAGATGTCAATATTCATAAACTTTCGCCTTTCCTCTGGGCTTTCTTTAACAAGCCTGAGTTCATCTGGCGAAAAGAAAACTATTGGCACTTCGCCCAGCACATCGCCTATTCTTTTTATAACAAGCCCGTCCATCTTGACAGATTTTTTAGATCCTCGAAAGAGTGAGACTTTGATTTCCTTTTGTCTTATATCGTTGCTGGCACAAAGCGTGATTTGTGAAAAGTCATCTCCCCAGCGGATGAGCTCTTTTTCCTTGTTTGTCCTAAAACTTTTGCCAATGCAGGCAAAATAGATGGCTTCGATAAGGTTGGTTTTGCCCTGCGCATTTTTGCCCACCAAAGAATTGACGCCCTCTGAAAAACTTATCTGTGCGCTTTGATAGTTTCTGAAATTTTGAAATTTTAGGCTTTTAATATTCACTTTATTATTATATCATATTTAAAAAACTTTTTGCGTTTTAATTGAAGAGTGTAACAAAAAAATTATTTTTGATTTTTGTTTCCCCCTTGCTTGACTTAACCTCTTGCAATGAGTAAAATTAGATTAAGGACAAGTTATGCAAGAGATAAAAAATTTGTGGAATATTGTTTTAGAAAAGTTGGAGCTTTCTGTTTCCAATGTTTCTTTTGTTATGTGGTTTAAACCTTTGAAAGTTGTAGATATGACAGACAACCACACTCTTGTGCTTTCAACAAAATCCACTTTTGCAAAAAATCAAATTTTGAAAAATTATTTCGACAAACTTAAAAGTGCAACCAACGACGTATTCGGCGAAAATGTGGAAATAGATATTCTTGACCCTGCAGAAGAAGCTCAATACATTTCAAAAAACAAACCTAAAAATGCAGCCTTGGATGTTGAAGCAAACAAAAATCCTTTTAATCCAAAATACACTTTCAACAATTTTGTTGTTGGCAAATGCAATCAAACGGCGTATGCAGCAGCAAGGGCTGTGGCAGAAAACCCTGGCAAAAACTTTAACCCGCTGTTCATATACGGCGGTGTCGGGCTTGGCAAAACTCACCTGTTGCATGCGATTGGCAACTATATTCGCCAAGCAAATCCTGATATGAAAATTAAATACGTCACTTGCGAGCAGTTTACAAATGATTACATCGAATCGCTTGGCTCGGCAAGCAAAACAAAGACGTATTCCGAGTTTAGAGACAAATACCGAAGCTGTGACGTGCTGATGGTGGATGATATTCAGTTTATTTCCAAAAAAACATCCACGCAAGAAGAGTTTTTTAACACGTTCAACGATCTTCATCAATACGGCAAGCAGATTATCATTTCCTCCGATCGTCCACCTAAAGAAATTGAGACTTTGGAAGAAAGGTTGCGCTCTCGCTTTACAATGGGGCTTATTCAAGACTTGCAATCGCCAGACTTTGAAACCAGGGTTGCAATTTTACGAAAAAAATGCCAGATTGAAAAATACTCAATCTCAGACGAGGCTCTCTCCTACATTGCAGACAAGATTGATTCCAACGTCAGAGAGCTTGAAGGGATGCTTTCAAAAGTTTGTTTTCTATCCAACTTGATAGGAAAAACCACCGCCGATTTGAGTGACGTTAAAGAAGCCTTTAACGATAAGTATGAAGAAAAAAATGAGGGCGGCGCAGGCGTTGAACAGATAATCTCCGCCGTTTGCGAATACTTTGATATCTCTCGAGCAGACATCGTTGGCAAGAAAAAATCAAAAGAAATCGTCGAGCCAAGAATGATTGCAATATATATGATAAGCGATATGCTTGAAATGCCGCTCGTATCCATTGGAAAGATTTTTGGAGGACGAGATCACACCACAATCATGCACGCAAGAGATAAGATAACAGACGAAATGAAGCACAATCGTAAAACTCAAACCTTTGTTAACGAAATTAAAAAAATGTTAACAAGTGGATAACTTATCAAAGTTTTGCACATAGTTATAAACACTTTATCCACAAAAAATGAAACTATATATTGTGTCACTTAACAGCAAATTGAACAAAACAATACAAAAAGCAGACAGGCTTTAAACTTATCCACATTTACACATTAGCCTAATATTAAGTCTAGTAATTAAAAAAATAAAAATAAATATATCAAGGGCGCGCGCCAAAGGAGAAAACAAAAATGTTATTAAATTGTATGGGTCTTGAACTTTCAGATGCTTTCTTAAAAGTTAGCAAAGCCATTTCAAACAAGGTGACAAATCCAATTTTGGAAGGCATCAAAATTTCTGCGGAGGACAACGAACTCACTCTTTCAGCCACCGACACCGATCTTTCAATAGAAAAGAAAATTAAAGCCGACATCAAAGTGGAAGGCGAAACGGTTGTTCCAGGCAAGTTCATCACCGAGTTTGTAAAAAAACTTTCCAACTCAGACATTGAACTTGAAGTCAACGAAAAAAATCAACTGCTTATTCGTTATGACGGAAACGAAAGTGTTATTCAATGCTATAATGCAGTGGAATATCCAGGATTTAAAAAACTTAAAACAGACGAATGGTTTGGCGTTTCGCAAAAGGATTTAAAAGCACTCATCAGCAAAACAATCTTTTCAGTTGCCATGGATGATTCTCGTCCAATCTTGAAAGGTGTGCTTTTTGATATTGACCAAAAAGAAATAAATGCGGTTGCTCTTGACGGATACAGGCTTGCAAGAGTTAAAAAGAAATGCTCTGCAAACATACGCAAACAAATTGTCATCCCAACCCGCTCACTTAACGAAATTTCAAAACTGCTTGAAGACAGCGATGATGTGATCAACATTTACATTGATTCAAACGCAATAATGATTGACACCACTGACACAAAAATAATTTCAAGACTTTTGGAGGGAGATTTTGTAAACTACAAACAAATCATACCTATGAACTATGAAACGTTTGTGATAGTCAACAAAATTCAGCTTGAAGATGCACTTGAAAGGGTTTCACTTTTAAGCAAAGTTGGGCAAAACAATTTTGTCAAGTTTGATATAAAAGAATCCTCTCTCACACTCACCTCAAATTCTGAAATTGGAAACATAAAAGAAAAAATCTCAGCCGTGCTAAATGGCAAAGATGTGACAATCGCTTTCAATCCAAGGTTTATTTTGGAGAGCTTAAAGGCAAACAACGAAGAGTTTGTGAAACTTTGCCTCAACTCCGCCTCAAACCCATGTGTGATTGTTCCAACCGAGGGAGACGAATTTTTATATTTAATTTTGCCTGTAAGAATGTTTGGATAAAAAAGAGCAAATTGCTCTTTTTTTATTTTCGTAAACAAAACTCGACAAAGAAAAACGTTAAAAACAAAAGCAAAATTTGTATAATAAAATAAACTATTTTTTTGCTAGGCTTTAAAAGCAAAACAAAAAGAGTTGACAAAGCAAAAAAATTAATTTATACTAAAACGGTTACTAACTTTTGAAGGAGGAAAGACATGAAAAGAACATACCAGCCTAAAAAAGCCAAAAGACAAAAAGTTCATGGTTTTAGAGAGAGAATGAGAACCAAAGGCGGAAGAAATGTTTTGAAAAGACGCCGTGCTCGTGGAAGAAAAAATCTTGCAGCATAAAGGAATATAAAGATGGATCATAGACTGAAAAAAGCTAAATCGTTTTCGTATATCTACAAAAAAGGCAAACGCACAAACAGCCAGCATTTTACGCTTTTTTCGGTGGAAAGCAAGTTTAAGGTTTATAAGATTGGATATTCAATTTCAAAAAAAATTGGCAAAGCGAACAAAAGAAATCTTTTAAAACGCAGATTACGTGAAATTGTGCGAAGAGAGGCTTGCCCAAAACAATATCATAACTATGTTTTAATGGCTAGACCGGGTGCAAGCGAACTTGACTTCAACCAAATAAAAGACCAAGTGATTAAACTTTTTGAATGAAAAAGATCTTGCTTGTTTTAAAACATTTTTGTTTGTTGCCAATTTATTTTTATAAATTTCTTATCTCTCCACTACTGCCACATGTTTGCAGGTTTACGCCAAGTTGTTCAAACTATTTTGTGCAAGCGGTGGAAGAGTTTGGAATAGCAAAAGGCTTTGCAAAAGGAATAAAAAGGGTTTTTAGATGTCGTCCGGGTGTTCAAGGAGGATACGACCCTGTTCCTATCAACATAAAAGGAGATAGCAAATGGCTACTTTAAGCGCCATATTGTCGGTTGCCGAGCCAACAGGTGTTTGGCAAACTATAATAAAAGCTTTTGAAGCAGGAGTGGGAAGTTATATTCTCGCTGTTGTTTTGATCACGCTTATTATAAGAATAATATGGGCGCCGCTTGACACTATCAACAAAAAGTTTAATAAAAAGAACGCCAGAATACAAGCACAAATGCAGCCAGAAATGGAAAAGATAAAAGCAAAGTATGGCGCAGATAAAAACCTGTTAAACCGAAAAACGCAAGAACTTTACAAAAAATATAATTTTTCAATGACAGGCAGTTGCTTGTTTATGATACTTTTCTTGGCGCTCAACCTACTCATCTTCTTTTCGTTGTTTTCAGGTTTAAACTCAATGGCGGATTATAAGATAAGCCAGGAGTATGATTACTTAAAATACAATTACGCAAACGTTTTAAATCTTACAAATCAAGAATATGAAAAAGCAAACACTCAATTTTTCCAAAATTATCAAAACATAACTTTTGAAGTTGTGGACGGGCAAATTCTTGCAAAAGATGAAAATGGAGAGGTTGTTGCTTCGGCGGAATATAAAACCGACTTTTCCTATCAAACAGATGAAGACCAAGTTGACGGTGAAGGAAATCCAATTTTGGACGAGAACGGAAATCCAACCAAAGTTGTGGTATCCTCTGATAAGGCAATCTATGACTTGGCAACAAAATTTGTTTCACCACAGCAAAAACTTGGTGAAGACGGACAACCCGTCTTTGATGGCGACAACCCTGTTTATGAAAACTATGTAGGAGACGAAATCGTAAGCGGCGAAATCACATACAAGCAAGCGATTGACGATTATTCAACGAGATATATAGTTTCATGCTATCAAAACCGTCCCGAAAAATCATCTTTTCTTTGGATACAAAACTACTGGATTGCAGACAGTCCGTTTAAAAACTCTATTTTCACATATAATCAATTTGTAGGCGAAATTGGATCTAAAAACGTTTCTGAGTATGAAGAAGTGATTTACAACTCATTTATGCCAAATCTCGACAGTCAAGTTGGCAGAGTAAACGGATATTTAATTTTGGCTGTTCTCAGCATAGGCATCAGTTTTCTATCCATCTGGCTTGGAAATATGACAAGCAAGAAAAAAGGAGAAAAAACAAAACAGCCTGTTGCAGCAAAAGTTATGATGTTTGTTTTGCCTTTGATCATGGGCATATTTGCAATATTCTACAACTCAGTGTTTGCAATATACCTTGTTGTAGGACAAGCGATCAACGCAGCCCTCGCCCCACTTGAAAACTTGATAATAAACAAATGGGATGCTCACGATGAAAAGAAAAATCAAGAAAAGTTAAATTCAGTTGTATCTTACAGAAGAAAATGATATAATCGTATCAGGAGGAGAATATGAAAACCAGCGTGGAAGCGACCGGAAAGAACATTGAACAAGCAATAGAAAACGCACTTTTTGAACTTAAAGCATCTCGTGAAGATGTGGATATTAAAATTTTAAGCGAAGGTGGATTGTTTAAAAAAGCAAGAGTTGTGGTGAGTTAGTCCGAAGATGAACTTGCAAAATATCAAAAGAAAGAACAAGTAAAAAAAGAAGAGGCTTGCGAGAGCAAAGAAGAAAAAAAAGTTGAAGAAAAAACAGAAAAACCAAAAAAAGTTAAAGAGGCTAAGCCTATTGTTCAAGAAAAAGTAGAACAAGAAGAGGAACAAGAAAAAGCAGAGCAAAAACCTCGTGAAGAGGGCAAAATGGATGCCGTTGAATTTATCTCAGGCGCCGTAAAAGCACTCGGTAAAGACGCTCAAATCAGTGAAATTGAAGAGGAAGAGGTTATTAAAATTGAAGTCAGCGGCGAAGGGCTTAACGAACTTATTGGCTATCGTGGAGAAACGATGTTCGCACTCTCCTATTTGATGAACACGATATGCAAGCGTGGCAAAAAGAAGCAGGTGCTTGACGTGTGTGATTACAGAGAAAAGCGTGCAGAAGCGTTGAAAAACCTTGCAAACAGAATGGCAAGCAAGGTGGCAAAAACTGGCAGATATGCAAAGTTAGAGCCTATGGATGCAAGCGAAAGAAGACAAATACATCTTGCTTTGCAAGACAACGAAAAAGTCACCACAATGTCGAAAGGCACTGAGCCAAAACGATATATAATCATTTTTCCAAGAGAATATAGAGAATAGAGCTTTTGCTCTATTTTTTTGTTGAAAAAATTTATTTGTGTGATATAATTTAAAACATGAATAAAACAATAGTCGCAATTTCAACTCCACTTGGAAAAGGTGCGATCAGCATTGTAAGGATGAGCGGAAAAGACGCTTTAAAAATTGCGTTAAAGTTTTTTTCATGCGCAAATAAAATAGAGCCAAGAAAAATGTTGCTTGGAAACTTTGATTTGGGGCAAGTAAAAGAAAAATGCATGATGGCATATTTTAAAGCGCCGCATTCTTTTACGGGCGAAGACATTGTTGAGTTTCAGCTGCACGGCGGCGTTGCGGTTACAAGAATGTTGCAAGAAAAACTTTTGCAAGGCGGAGCGGTTTTGGCTCAACCAGGCGAGTTTTCTAAGAGGGCTTTTGAAAACGGAAAAATTTCGCTGGACGAAGCGGAGTCGATTGTAGACGAAATAAACAGCGAAAGTGAGGGCGAAGTTAAAAGCGTTCTTTCAGCATCATCTGGTAAACTTTTTGAAAAGATAAAAGCATTGCAAGAGAGTTTGACCGAACTGCTTGCACAGATTGAAGTAAGCATGGACTATCCAGAGGAAGATGAATATGAAGACGTGAGAGAGACAGTCTTTCAAAAATTAAAGGAATGCAAAAAACAGTTGCAAGAAATTTTGCAAAACGCAGAGCAAGCTCGATTTATTAAAAACGGAATAAAGATTGCGCTTGTTGGCAAGGCAAATGTTGGTAAAAGCAGTTTGCTTAACGCTTTGGTTGGAGAAAACAAAGCCATTGTAACATCAACAGAAGGAACAACTCGTGACGTGGTTGAAGCAAGCCTTGATTACAACGGCATACGTATGAATTTTTACGACACCGCAGGCATAAGAGAAAGCCAAAACGAGATTGAAAAAATCGGAATTGAAAAAAGTAAAAAAATGTTAGACGAGGCCGATTTGGTTTTGATAGTTTATGACGGAAGCGAAAAATTAAATAAAAATGATGAAAATATTAAAAAAATAATTAAAAAACCATTTATTTCCGTTATAAACAAACAAGATAAAAAGCGCAGCATCGAAAAACAAGAAAACGAAATTTGTGTAAGCGCTTTGTCAAAGCAAAACATTGAACAACTAAAAGAAAAAATATTCCAAACGATAATTAAAAAGAAAATTGATTTTAACGGCGTGGTGGTTACAAACGAAAGGCAGTTGCAACATTTAAAGAATGCAAGCAGCCAAGTTGACAACATTTTTAAAGAAAAAGACCAAAGTTTGGAAATACTCTCCATGTTAATAAAAAAAGTGTGGAACGAACTTGGAAAGATTACAGGCGAAACAGAAAATGAGGATATAATATCCATGATCTTTTCAAAGTTTTGTGTGGGCAAATAATATGAAGGAAAAGTTTGAAGCGATTGTTATCGGCGCAGGACACGCAGGCTGTGAAGCCGCACTTGCGCTTGCAAGAAAGGGACATAAAACGCTGCTGCTTACGATAAGTTTAGACGCAGTGGCTTTTTTGGCGTGCAATCCTTCGATAGGCGGCACTGCAAAAGGACAGCTCGTCAGCGAGATAGATGCCCTTGGCGGTGAGATGGGCAAGATAGCCGACAAAACCGCCATTCAAATAAGGATGCTTAACCGTGGCAGAGGGCCAGCAGTGCAAAGTTTAAGAGCGCAAGCTGACAAAGAGAAATATCATCTTGAAATGAAAAAGGTGGTTGAAAACACAAAAAACCTGTTTTTAAAACAGGCGGAAGTTGTCAGCATAGAAATTAAAGGCGAAGAAAAAATTGTTCGCACAGCGGTTGGCGGAGAGTTTTTGGCAAAGGTTGTGGTGTTTGCAACGGGAGTTTATCTTGACAGCAGAATAATTATTGGTTCTTTTACCGAAAACGTAGGGCCAAATGGATTTAAAAACGCAAAACAGCTTTCCTCTTCCCTTTTGAATTTGGGGTATAAGCTTTTGCGTTTTAAAACTGGCACGCCCGCAAGAATTAACAGAAGAAGCATCAACTTTAACAATTTGGAAGAGCAAAAAGGCGAAGAAGATATTCAAACCTTTTCTTTTATGACAAAGAAGAAGATTGCAAACAAGGCAAGTTGCTATCTAACCTACACCAACTTACAGACGCATCAAATCATTTTGGAAAATCTTGATAAAGCGCCTGCAATATCGGGAGAAATTAAAGGCATAGGGCCGAGATACTGCCCTTCTATTGAAACAAAAATTGTTAGATTTGCGGACAAAGACAGGCACCAGTTGTTTTTAGAGCCAGAGTCGCTTTCCACCTCGGAAATGTATATACAAGGTTTTTCAACGTCCATGCCAGCAGAGATTCAAGAAAAGATGATTCATTCTTTAGCTGGGTTAGAGAATGCCGAAATAATGCGTGATGCTTATGCAATTGAATATGATTGCATAGACCCTATGCAGCTGCAGCCATCCCTTGAAAGCAAGTTGCACAAAGGATTGTTTTTTGCCGGACAAATAAACGGGACAAGTGGCTATGAGGAGGCGGCAGCACAAGGTTTGATTGCAGGAATAAATGCGGCGCTATATTTAGAAAACAAAGACATGCTTATTTTATCACGAAGCGATGCGTATATTGGTGTGCTTATTGACGACATTGTGACAAAAGGAACCAACGAACCATATCGAATGATGACAAGCCGAGCTGAATACAGGCTGTCGCTCAGGCAAGATAATGCGGATTTAAGGCTGACCGAGATTGGAAGAAAGGTTGGGCTTGTGGACGATAAGAGATATAAACAATTTTTAAATAAAAAACAAAAACTTAAAGATATTTTTTCGCTTTTAAATCAAAAGTTAAAAAATAATCAAAAATTAATTGATTTTTTTGAAAAAAACAACGAAAAACCGCCTAAAAACTCAATTTCTGTTAAAGAGGCAATAAAGAGATCAAATATAGACGCTTTCAAAATTAACGATGAATTTGAAACGTTTAAAGACTTTGATTACGAAATAATAAACGAAATGAACTTGATTGTAAAATATGAAGGCTATTTAAAACAACAAGAGGAAGATATTCAAAAGTTGAAAAAGTTTGAAAGCCAAACTATTCCAGAAGATTTTCCATATCAAAAGCAAAAAGGGCTTAAAATAGAAACAATTCAAAAGTTGAGCGAAGTTAAACCAATCAATCTTGGACAAGCATCTCGAGTTTCTGGTGTCTCCCCTGCAGACATTGCGGTGCTTGGAGTTTTGATAAAAAAATATAAGGATGAGGTTAATGCAAAGAAGCGAACAAATTAAACAAACGTTTTTAAAACACAAAATGAAAATTTCAGACGCTCAGGCTCAAAAGTTTGAGAAATATTTTAATTTTTTGGTTGAAGAGAACCAAAAATTTAATTTGACGGCTATAACCGAGTTTGAAGATGTTTTGATTAAGCATTTTGTTGATTGTGCTGTCGCTGTTAGCAAGTTTTATGGAAAAGTTTTGGATGTCGGCTCAGGTGCAGGTTTTCCAGGGGTTGTTTTAGCAATTTTGCGAGACGATTTGCAAATTACGCTGGTTGACAGCTTAAACAAAAGGGTAAAGTTTTTAAATGAGTTAATTGCCCTGTTGCAGTTAAAAAATGTTGAAGTTTTTCATGCAAGAATTGAAGATTTTCAGCAAAAACAGTCCTTTGACACCGTTACAGCCCGTGCGGTTGCAAATATGTCAACGCTTTGTGAATATCTGCTTCCATTTGTAAAAGTGAACGGAAAAGCAATAATTTATAAGGGCGCAGAATTTTTTGAGGAATTGGAAGGAGCAGACAACGCTCTAAAAGAACTTGGTGGACAAATTGAAGAAATTGAACGATATAATTTGGCGGATATGTCCCGTGCGGTGATAGTTTTAAGAAAAATTAAGTCTGCGCCCTCAAAATATCCACGAGGAGGCAACCTTCCACGAAAAAAACCGCTTTAATATGCTTTTTTATACAAAAAATGTGTGATATAATGCATATATCAAATAATTTTAGGCAAAAGAGGTAAAAATGGGAAAAATAATTTCTTTTACAAATCAAAAAGGCGGAGTTGGAAAAACAACAACCTGCGTGAACCTGTCGGCATATTTGGCCGTTATGGGGCAAAAAGTGCTGATCATCGACCTAGACCCTCAAGGAAACGCCACAAGCGGCGTTGGGGTTGAAAAAAAGAAGGGGCTTAAAACCATTTACGATTTAATTGATGGAGAAAGTCCAATCGATGAAGTAATAATTCAAACACGAATTGATGGTTTGGACATCATTCCTTCGACTGTTGACCTTGCGGCGGCGGAGATTTCGCTTGTTTCGATGCCAGACAGAGAAAAAGTGTTGAAAAATATTCTCGAAAACATTCGTGAAAGTTATGATTTTATAATGATTGACTGCCAGCCTTCTTTGGGTCTTCTCACAGTCAACGCATTGACAGCGTCTGACAGCGTGATAATTCCTATGCAGTGCGAGTTTTATGCGCTTGACGGATTAACACAGCTTATGAACACGATCAGGCTTGTGAAATTCCACTTAAATCCAGACATAGACGTTGAAGGCGTTGTAAGAACGATGAAAGACAACCGCTCCAATCTTATAAATCAAGTAAGTCAAGAAATCATAAAGTTTTTTAAAAGCAAAGTGTTTGAAACCTACATTCCAAGAAACATCAGGCTTGCAGAAGCGCCAAGCCACGGGTTGCCAATAGTGCTTTACGACCCTGCGTCAAAGGGCGCAGAGGCATATTTGTCGCTTGCAGAGGAATTTTTGAACAGAAACAAGATCAAATTTAAAAGCATTACCAAGCATACAAAGGTAAAATTAAGGGAGGTTTGATATGGTTAAAAGAGGTTTAGGAAGAGGTATAGAAAGCTTGTTTGCAATGTATGAT
>CALWTN010000022.1 GCA_944384475.1 uncultured Clostridia bacterium | reverse complement strand
AAAAAAGAGATGCTTTCATCTCTTCATACATCCGTTATAGTTTTTCATAAGCGATCTGATATAGCGGTTTTGGAAAGCGGTAAACTTTAAGTTTGGCGCAATTAGTTGAACTAAAGCAGTAGTGTTGTTGTCTAATAAATATTCCCCCACTATTTTGGCGTTTTGAATGTTTAATTTGCGAAGCGATCGGCTGGAGTGCATGAAATAATCGCCGATGTTTTCTGCGCTTGATAGATCAAGTTCGGTCAATGATTTTTCATTAGAGAATAAGAACGAATCTCCAATTATTTTTACTTTTGGCATATAAAGCGAGGTTATAAACAAGTCGCTGTATAAGAAATCATCACCCACAAACTCTACATTAGGCATGCTTAAACTTTTCAATGTTTTGTGATATTTCATGAATGCGTTGCCAACGATTTTAACGTTCGACACATCAATTTCTGTTAGCGATTGGTTATAGTAGAAGAAATTGTCACCAATTTTTTCAGCATTATGTAAATCAATTCTAGTGATTAAATTATTCATTGGCAAGAAGTTGTTGCCTATGCTTACAGCGCTTGACACATCAATCTTTCGTATAGTGTTATTATTTCTAAAAAATTGATTTCCAATGGATGTAACGTTTGGAAATTTAATCTCTGTCATAGTGTTATTCATACACATAAAGGCGTTGCCAATACGTTTAACATTAGACAAATCAATTTTGGTTAAGGAGTTGTTGCAGTGCAAGCAATCATCTCCTATGGATTCAGCATCTGGCGCTATAAATTCGGTTAATGAGTTGTTATAATACAAGAAATTATTGCCAACAGTTCTAACTTTTGACATGTTTAACTGTTTTAAAGTTTTGTTATACTTTAAGAAATCATTGCCCACCGATTTAACGTTTGGCAAATCAAGCCTTGTTAAAGTGCGGTTGTTATACAAAAATTCATCGTCGATAGTTTCAACATTTGGGTTTGAGTAGCCCACTATTTGATTGCGTTTGTTTAAGTTGATTTCAATCACTTTGCCTTGTTGAGGCGTTAATAAAAGAGTTGTGCCTTCTTCTGTTACAATTCGTTTAAACGATTTAATTTTGCCCAGACTTTTTGTAAAAGCATCTCCATATTCTGAAAAACAGTCAGTGATCGTGCCTTTTTTAATATCGAGTTTGTAATTATCAAACAAAAGATAATTGTCTGTTGACAGCTGGGTTTCTATGCCGTCTTGCACAATTATGTTGTTTGCGCAATAATAGATGCCATCGATTTCAATGTTGTATTTAATAAATTTACCAGTTGAGGTTTGAACATAGTATGGAATATTAAGCCCTGTTTCAAAGTTGTTGGTCACTAAGCCATACGTTTCTTCAAAGGCTTGTTTTAAACCTGGGATTATGTTGTCTAAATTATTATTAAATGTCGCATCAGGGTTTGAAACAGTGTGATTATACCTGTTTTTAATAGAAAGATAATTGACATCTCCTTTTGAAAACTGAATGCTTATAACACTTGTGCCGTATTCATCTTCTCGGCTAGGATTTGGAAAGTCTTCTCGTTTTATCTCGTCAACATTTTCTTTTACGGCAAACCAAACACGACACGAAGCAAGCCTATCTCCTCTGAAAGTGCAAAGCTCCTCGCCTTTTGCATAGTATCCTTTAAATCCCATAACCTCTGCAGTCGTTTGGCATTCTGGGAAAAGAATATAACCGGCTTTAAGCATAAGCTTTGCAGGCGTTAGAGATGGTTGTGGCAAAACTGCATCAGGCTGATCTTTATAAACAAGCGAAAAAATGTAAGTTTTAAATTGGTATTCCAAGTTGTTCTTTACGATATCATAATATAACTCACGTGATGGAGTAAAATTTTTAGTAATCACATCTTGCAACAAACCATCTGTTTCCAAAATCGTTGGAAAAAGATCTCTGCAAAGATGCGCAAATTTCTCTCCATAATGTTTTTTAATATACTTTAAATCGCTGTTCATTATCCGTAAATCCTTTGCAAGATGATATTTTTATTCAAATTGGACAAAACAACAATGTCGTCATTGCTATAATTTTGTGCGAAATTATCAATTACGCTTTTGTCTGCGGCAGCAAATGCGTATGGCTGACAAAAAAGCTGAGAATTTTTGTCAAGAAGTGTTTTGCTTATAAGAAGCCTGTCTCCTATTTGCGGCTTTTCGACATCATAAAATTCGAGCATTAAAGTGTATCGCTTTTTGGATTTTTCACTTTGCAACACATATTCATTGTTCTTATTTATGCTTATAATTTTTAGGCTTAAAAACATTACTTCTCCTATATATTAATAATACCACAGACACGCAAAAAAAACAAGACGAAAATTAATATTTGAACTTACTCATAAATTCCGCACGAAATTCTGGAAATCTATCTTCCAAAATTGCAGTTCGAACATCAGCGGCAAGATGTGTGAGAAAATGCAGGTTGTGAATGGAAATAAGCGTTGCGCCAAGCATCTCGCCTGCGTTGATCAAATGACGAATATAACTTCTGGTGTAATGCTTGCATGCATAGCAATCGCAGCCCTCTTCGATTGGGCGAAAATCCTCTTTATATGCGGCATTTTTAACCACCAATTTGCCACTTTTTACAAACGCCGTTCCATTTCTAGCAATTCTGGTTGGAAGTACGCAGTCCATCATATCCACGCCTCTTGCAAAGCCTTCAACCAAGCAATCTGGCGAGCCTACGCCCATAAGATAGCGTGGCTGATCATGCGGCAAAACAGGATTAAGAGCGTCTAAAATATCATACATAACGCTTTTTTCTTCGCCAACTGAAAGCCCACCGATTGCGATTCCGCATTTAGCATACGGCAGGCAGTCTTTGGCGCATTCCAGCCTTAAATCCTTGTAAACATTGCCCTGAACTATTGGGAAAAGCATTTGCTTTGGGTTTTGTTGATGAGCATAACACCGCTCTAGCCAAAGTTTAGTGCGGCGTTTAGCTTCCAAAGCCTCTTGATAACTTGCGCCTGCTTCACTGCATACATCAAGTTGCATAACGATGTCAGAACCGAGCGCATTTTGAATGTCGATACACTTTTCAGGGCTCATAAAACGCTTTTCGCCGTTTAAATGCGAAGAAAACTCCACGCCGTCATCTGTCATT
>CALWTN010000021.1 GCA_944384475.1 uncultured Clostridia bacterium | reverse complement strand
ACGCAGCAGTTGAAGAAGAAATTGATTTTCTTACAGGTTCTAAGAAAGTATTAGAGGAAAATTTAACAACAGCTAAAAAAGCAAAAATTTCGACTCGCCAGGGGCGCAAAGATAAAAAAGAGGCAATTGGCGAACTGGAAACGCAATATGAAGCAATAACAAACAGAAATGTGTCCTTTGACAAAGAATCTGAAAACGTACGTAAGTTAAGAGAGGTATATGTTGCGTTAGTTAAAAAAGCAGAAACTCTAAAGAATGAAGAGATAAAGGGAGAAGCGGTAGATAAGGGAAGAAAAGCGGACGATCTTATTAGAAATGCAAATGGAGCAAAAGACAGCTTGCAAACGCCTTATGAAAAAACTGCAGCATACTTGAAAAAGAGAAAAATCTTAAAAGCAGCAGGAAAAGGTGCAGTAGGATTTGCAGCAGGGGCGGTTCTTTTAACGGCAGGATATGGGCTGGATCATCATTGGGATGATTTAACCGCTAAGTCAACAGTGCCTCCAAAAGAAGACACTCCTACTTACGAATTTAATGCCGAGGCGCAGGATATCAAAGACATTCAAAAAGCACTGGAAAATGTTTTTGGAAACACCTCAACAAAAATCGAGTCAATTAAAGCCTATGGCGTTGTCGGAGATGAACATCACGTTTATTTAGATGCAGTTTCTAAGGCTGGTAATTGTGTGGTTGATGTAAACTTAGGCACACTTGAAAAAGATCTTCATTCCACTGAAGAACTTATAAAATTCATGCAAAATAATGGCGTTGAAACCGAGCAAGTTGCAACATATTATCCACTGGCAGCTATGACAGGCAGTGAAAGCGTTGTCGAAAGCGTTAAAGGGCATATTAATGATTTGTTTGGAAGTGTTGTGGAGGAGGTTTACGCAAAAGCTAAGATAAGCAGCGGTAAGGCTGGAACTGTGGGCGCTTATGATTTTCTGCTTTCTTCTGAACAAGGTGACATTGCTTCATGGGACAACGGAGTTGTAATACGCACAAAGCAAACTAATCCTAATACAATTCAAAAAATATTCAACGCAGCCTTTGGGGAGAAAGCCAATGAAGGCTTTGCCGCAAGAATTACAGTTTCTAAAAATGCACCTAAAACGTTAATACCTTACGCTCAGAGCGGTATTGTTTTGAGCTTATCAAATGGTGAAAGCATGACATTATAACAAAAAAAAGCCTTAATTATTAAGGCTTTTTTGATATTCTTTTTTGCAGCGTGCAATAATCTTTTTTGCTTGTTTGCAGTCTCCAATTTCTTGAACCACAACTTTTTTGTTTTCAAGTTGTTTGTAAACTTCCAAAAAGTGGCTGATTTCATCCACCAAATGCGGCGGAAGACGAGAAATATCTTTGTAGTAGTTGTATTGCGGATCTCCAAAAGGAATGGCAACAATTTTTTCATCGCATGATTTAGAGTCCAGCATTTTAATCACGCCTATTGGATAGCAACGCACCAAACTCATCTTTTCGATAGGTTGGCTGCACAGCACAAACACATCCAATTGATCGCCGTCACCGCTTAATGTTTTTGGAATAAACCCATAGTTTGTGGGATAGTGTGTTGAGGTGTAAAGCACTCTGTCAAGAATGATCAGCCCAGTTTGACTGTCAATTTCATATTTGTTTTTAGAGCCTTGTTCAATTTCAATAAAAGCCACAAAGTCGTCTGGCTGAATGCGATCGGAAGAAATCATTTGATTTATGTTCATTTTATACTCCTTTTTTGCAGTTTAGCAAATTTTTAAAAAAATTGCAAAAGTTGTTGACAACTTTTTTTGAATATGGTATATTTACACACGTTACGGGGGATTAGCTCAGCTGGCTAGAGCGCCTGCCTTGCAAGCAGGAGGTCATCGGTTCGATTCCGATATTCTCCACCAGTAGTATACTTTGGAAATGCCGCACACAACATATTGTGTGTGGCGTTTTTCATTTTAGCCCAATTTTGGGAAAAATTTTGGGAAAAATTAGTCAAAGCAGATGTGGCAGCGGCGATTATTTGGGCTTTGGGCGCACAATTAATTTTATTGTTTAAAATTCTGTTAAATTTATAGGTTTCCACCCCGAAAAATCTGTTGTTTTTTGCATTATATTTTGTTATAATGTAAAAAATAGTTATATATATTTGGGAGAGGTGAGTGAGCGGAATTTATTCAATGCTCGGCGGCATTTGGACTAGTATTTCAGATTTTATAACAGGGATATTTGCTCTTATTCCGCAATATCTTTATTTCTTTTACACCTGCATCGCCAGCATACTTGACCTTTTCCAATTTGTTTTAAGAAAGCTTGTCGGCTTGGATTCATACTACGTCAACGGCGTGGAAACAGAGGGAGACTTGCTTTCTCGGTTTATCGATGGCATTTTGGGTTTAAATGGAAGTTACTCTGCGTTAAATACCGTTTTTTGGTCGTTGGTTATTTTTGGTGCAATAATTTTGGTTGTTGGTTTGATTATGTCACTAATAAAAGCGCACTACAACTACGATGCTAAAAAAAGCAATCCAACTGCCATTTTGGGAAAAGGGCTCAAATCAATCGCAACCTTTGCGATAGTTCCACTGGTGACAATTTTTGGTGTTTATTTATCAAACGTGTTGCTTAAAGCGCTTGACAGCATCACGGCTTATTCATCTGCTGGCAACACCGCCTCTGTTTATGCAAACTCAACTGGGAACTATCAACAAGTTTTTAAGTCGGATTCAGATGAATGGGGCAATGAAACTTATCTTTCCTATGACTTTTTCGGTTCGCATGCGCCAACCGCAAGCAGATCTTTTTCGGGCATGCTTTTTCAGGTGGCTGCGCATGATGCCAACCGTGTCAGATATGGTGCGTTTACCGCTTCTAAAGCTGGCGATGCGTGGTCTGATTGCGGCATATTCAACTCCAAGCTTTCTTCAGATGAAGGGCAAACTGAAGACGTTGCAAACATGATTGATTATGCTTTCGTGGGCAACCTTTCATTATCAAATGCTCAAACTGCAAGCGTTTTGAAAGAAGAATCGATGGTGCTTATGTCTTCGTTTAGATATTTTTCAAGCGCCGTTTGGTATTTAGGGACAATAAATTTCGACAATTTTTCAAAATATAACGTTGGTTTGGTGTGGTATTACTACAACCTTTGGTCTTTTAACTTTTTGATGGGCTTTTTAGGCATTATCATTTGCATCACTTTGCTTTTTAACATTGTGTTTGGTTTGATTGTAAGGCTTATTGAGGGCACGGCACTGTTTTTGGTTGTCGGGCCGATTGTCGCCATAATGCCTTTGGATGACGGCAAGGCGTTTAAGGATTGGAGGAAAAAGTTTGTCGGCGATATTTTGATGGGATATGGTGCAATCATCGGCATTAACTTGTTGTTTATGGTGCTGCCATATCTACAAAACATCACCTTCTTTAGCAGCACAATTTTGAACTCGATCATGGATTTGGTGTTTGTTATCGTTGGGTTGCTTGCAACAAAACAAATCATCACATTGATTTCCAATTTGATTGGCGCAACAGATGCCTACTCGGTTGGCGAAGAAGTGAAAAAGGAGGCGGGCAAACTTAATCCGCTGACAGTCAAAAATATCGCCACAGTAGCGCTTGTGGGCGCCAAAGTTGCAAAATTGTTCCCTGCGGCGAAAGTGGCTGCACAAGCGGTAGAAAAAGTTGCCAAAAAGGTTAGGGATCGAGAGGTTAAAAAGGCACAAGCCAAAAAGGCGCAAGATGGTCAGGCTAAGGTTTCACGGGCAACGCATGAAGCAATCAGAAAAGAACAGCTCGACGGGCTGCAACAACAGAAGGATGAACTTAAAGATCTGGAAGACGAGCAACGCAAACTCGCAACTTCTGAAAACCAGAAGGCGGATAAAGAAGAGGGCAGTGCAAAAGAGCACGAAGAAAAAGGCTCAGAAGAAACCAAGAAGTTTGAAGATTGGCTTAATTCAGGTTCTAGTGATCCGTTTGATGCAGAAAACGATGTTGACAACGATTTGGCAAAACAAATTAGAGAACAACTGGAGAAAGATGGCAGAACGCCTGAAAACATCAAGGCGGCCGTTGAAAAATACGGAAATGAAAACTATCACGTCAGAGCTGCCGCAACAAACAGAGCGAAGGCTCAAGAGCATCGCAATAACGCTAGGGAAGCAGAAGCTAAGGCGGATGATTACAAAGCACAAATTGAGGGTGTTGACAAACAAATTGAAGACACTAAAAACGCAGATGTTTTGGACGGCTATCAAATCAAACAACACAAACCAATCCCTAAAAACACGCTTAATCACTTGTTAAGGTTTAATGGCGAGTCGATAAAAGCAATCGGTCGCTTTATGGGCTTTGATGAACTGCTTGAAAAGATGAACAAAGAAACCCAAGCTGTTGATAAAGGCAAGATGGTTATTCGTGAGTTTGGTCAAGTGATTGGCGCTAAGGGGCTTTCTGGCGTTAAAATGTTGAGAACGCAGGAAGAAAAGGACGAGATCAAAAAAGCAGCAAGACTGCAAAAAGTAAGCACAAACGTGGGCGTGCAAGAATCGCAAAATCAATATCAAGCAGTTTCTGAACTTGCAGAAGTGCTTAAAAAATTAAAGAAATCATAGAAATTAAAAGGAGGAGTGTATGGCATATGTAAGCATGCTTGGCGACATTTGGACAAAACTTGGCGACATAGTTGCTGGCTTTTTTGCCATCATTCCTCAAGCTATGTATTTTCTTTACGCCGCAGTTGCAAGCATTTTGGACATGTTCCAATATATTTTCAGAAAAATCGCAGGGCTAGAGGTTTATTACGTCAAAGGCGAGGCTCAATCAAGCGAGTTTGTTATCAATTTAATTGAAGGGTTGCTTGGCATCAACAAACAGTATTCCGCACTTTCCACAGTTTTCTATTCAATGGTTGTGTTTGGTGTGATAGTTTTAATTTTGATGACAATCTTTACAATCATCAAAGCGCACTACAACTATGATGCTAAAAAGGCATCTCCTTCTTACATATTTAAAAGCACATTCAAAGCGCTTGCATCGATGGTTATCGTTCCGCTTTGCACGCTTTTGGGATTGTTTTTGGGATCTGTAATCTTTAAAACACTGGATTCAATCACCAGCCCAGGATCTTCACAGGTGCTTTCAAGCATCTATGAGGCGGAGGCCATTGACGGCTTTGCCTACGCAACAACAGGCGCAAACAATGAAGGCGGGCGCCGCTATGCCTCATACGATTTCTTTGGAGCCAAAGAATGGTCAAGCACGCAAAGCTTTTCGGGCGTGATGTTTGAAGCGTGCGCCAATGGAGCAAACAGGGTTAGGTATGGGGCTTACACGCCAAACAACAGCTCAGGCTGGGATGATGCAGGAGTGTTCTATGCGGAAGAGGTTTCAAACGCAAAAGAAAGGGTTGCTCAGCAAATTGATTATGCTTTTTCAAACAACTTAACTCTTGCCGACTCGCACACTTTCCAAATTGCTGGAAAAGATGAGGCAAGCGCTGCGATTGCGTCTTCACTTACATACGGCCCTAGCGCTGGATTTGCTGCTGGATTGGTTAATGCAAAGAGTTTTTCAAAATATAATGTTGGTTTGGTTTGGTATTACTACAACCTTTGGTCGTTTAATTTCATCGTGGCGTTTGCAGGAATATTTATCTGCCTAACACTTTTCTCAAACGTGCTGTTTGGTATGATAATGAGGATAATAATGGCGGCAGTGCTGTTTGTAATCTATCCGCCTATTGTTGGAATAACTCCGTTTGACGAAGGCAATGCTGGCAAGTCGTGGCGCAAAGAGTTTTTATCATATATGGTTTCATCTTACGCAGCGGTTGTTGGCATGAACATTGTGTTTTTGTTGCTGCCTGTGTTTAACTCGATAACTTTCTTTAATATCTCGGCGCTAGACTCCATAGTTAGAATGATTATCATAATTGCAGGCATAATAATGGTGAAACGCTTTATCAGCCTTGTTGCTAGTTTTGTTGGTGCGAAAAACATTGATGAAATTGGCTCGGGACTTAAACAAGAAAGCACCAAACCTGTTAAAAAGGCGGCAAGTGCAATGATTGGTGTCGGCATCGGCGCTGTTGGAATGGTTGGACTTGGCAAAGCGATTAAAAAGGATATCCAAGAAAGCGGAATTGGCAAAAAGATTGCCAACTCCAAGGTGGGCAAA
This sequence comes from uncultured Clostridia bacterium, assembly GCA_944384475.1. Taxonomy (GTDB): domain Bacteria; phylum Bacillota; class Clostridia; order Christensenellales; family UBA1242; genus Caccovivens. The sequence goes on along the minus strand of CALWTN010000021.1, from coordinate 5,662 downwards.
GCAGTCAGTGGAGGATTATCCAAAGCAAAAGCCAAATTCCTTAACACAAAGTTTGGCAAAGGTGCGCAAAAGCTTACTCGTGCCACTGGAGATCTTGTTGTCAAGGTTGGCGGCAAGCTGAAATCTGCTGGGCAAGCGGTGCAGAAAGGTTATTATAAAGTAAAAGACAAGGTGAACAAAGCGCTCGACAACAACGCTGTTAAGGCGATTGTTTCAAGGCTTGGCATACCTGTTGATCCTCATGACGCAAGCGAGTATGAAGAGTTTGAGGAAGAAGACGAAGACGGCAACAAAGTTAAAGTTAAACGTCATGTAACCACAAACGAAAAGGGCGAAAAAGTTGTTGGCGAGAAGAAGAAAGAAGGCTTGACGATTATCAAAAATGCATTCCTCGACCTTACAAACATGACATTAAAAGGCATTGGAGATATCACAGGTGCAAAAGGAATGCTTGAAAACTTCAGCAAAAACAATAAAGACCTTGACCGAGCTAAAGAAGAAGTTAACGCTTTTGCAAGATTACTTAACATAAAAGGCGGAAAACCTATCTTCCAAACAAAGCAGCAAGAAGACGAGAAGGAAGAAGAAAAAGCGCTAATGGGAGAGGATTTGCACATCGAGCTTGACTCAACCATTTCACAAGCAACATTGCAAAAAGTTTTGGAAATGATTGATGATGCGAAAAAGTAAAATTTTGTAGTTTTTAAAAGTCAAATATTGTTGATTTAAGTCGTAAATTTTGATATAATCAAAAAATAAAGGAGGTAAGATGCAATCTGTGTCAATGCTTGGAAGTTGGTTTGACAAGATAGTTGATTTTATCGTTGGCTTCTTTGCCTTTATTCCGCAATTAATCTACTTTTTATATGCCTCGATTGCCTCCTTTCTTGACTTATTGCAATATTTGGTTAGAAAACTTGCTGGGCTTGATGTGTATTATGTCGATGGACAAGCACAGTCGGGCGATTTAATTGTAAGTTTTATTAAAGGGATTGTCGGCATAGACAAATCTCCAACTTATTCGGCAGTTTCAACAGTCTTTTGGTCGTTGGTGATTTTTGGAGTGATTTTGCTTTTTGTGACAACAATCGTTGCAATAATCAAAGCGCACTATAACTACGATTCAAACAAATCTTCTCCAATGAGAATTTTGTTTGCGGCAATAAAATCTCTTGCAACCATGGCAATCGTTCCTATCGTTGCAATTTTTGGAGTTTTGCTTGCGAACATAATTTTAGGCACTCTTGACACAGTTACATCGGCTTCTTCGGCAAGCGTGTTGTATGGAATATTTGAACCAGACGCTGTTAAAAAGTTTAAAGCGGGTGAGGATACGCAAGGCAATTTGTGTTACACCTCGTTTGACTATTTCTCAGCTGGCGCATACACCAACACTTCAACATTCTCAGGCATGTTGTTTGAAGTTGCCGGAAACAGTTGCAATCGTGTCAGGTCGGGCGATTACGGCATAGTAACTCAGCAAAATGATAATTCCAAATGGGATAATATGGGCGTGTTCTATGTTTCAACAGACAACTCTGATCAAAGAGAATCTTTGGCAAAGCAGGTTGACTATGCTTTTGCAAACAACCTAACGCTTGCAAGTCCATGGTCTTCGGTGAAACTTGAAGGCACAAGCGATGCGGGTGACTTGTGGTCATCTCTTCGTTTTGGTTACAGCCTAACCATCAGTGCGGGCTTGTTTAACGTGAAGAGTTTTTCAAAATACAACGTTGGTTTGGTTTGGTATTTCTATGATCTTTGGGCGTTTAACTGGATTTTAGGCTTTGCGGGAATCATCATAAGTGCAACAATGTTTGGAAATATTATTTTCGGTTTGATGACAAGGCTGTTGCAAGTGATTGCACTGTTTATTGTCTTCCCAGCACTGATTGGAATCATGCCTCTTGATGAGGGAAATGCGTTCTCAAGTTGGAGAAAACAATTTGTCAGCAACATTTTGATGGCGTTTGGTGCAGTTGTCGGAATGAACATATTCTTCCTGATATTGCCGTTCTTCCAAACGATATCCTTCTTTAACAATTATTTCCTAGACGGCATTATGAACATGATCATCGTCATTGCGGGCTTAACGCTGATTAAAAAGTTTATCAACATGGTGTCTGGTTTCGTTGGTGGAGAAGACGCCAACAAAACGGGTGAGCAAACAAGGCAGGATGTCACCGCATCGGCAGTCAAAGGCGTGATGGGCACGTTGGGCGCAAGCGCATTAGGTGTTGCATCGGTTGCTCCAATTGTGGGCGGAATGAAAGCAGGCGGTAAGGCCGGTAAGGCTCTCGGCAAGAAAATTGCTGGAAGCAAGCTTGGCCAAAAGTTTGCCGCAGCTGCTCAGGCAGGAAAAGATAAGAGAACTGATAATAAAGTTAATAAAATGTTTGGCAGAGAAAAAGGTAGCGCTGTTTCGCCAGAAGAGAGAGCAGCGTTTGCAAATCTTAAAAAACTTGACAGAAAGGAAAGAAAGGCAATCCTTAAACTTGCAGATAAGAGAGCCGACATGGTGAAGAGCGGTAGCGAAGAGGATAAGGCAAAAGCAAGAAGTAAAACTCTCGTTCTTCATGGCGGAGCAGGAACTACTAGACAGTCCAAAGAAGCATTCAAGCAGCATCAAGCTAATATGGGAAGCAGAAAACAGGTTAAAGCCGATAAACGTTACAAGCGTGCACAAAAGGTTGCTGAATTCTTTGGACAAGATCCTAGCAAAATCAATAAAGCTGAAGTCGGCGAAGACGGCAAATATGCTAAACTTGGATCATCTACATTCAAAGGTTTTGGAATGGCGGTGGTTGACTTTACTAAATCGTTTGGCAAAGCTTTTGCAGATTTGTCTGGAGCGTCTGGCGCTTGGAAGAAACTTGGCGATGCAGGTGCTGTAGACAAAGCAAAAGACCAGTTGAAAGGTGTGTTCTCAGCGTTTGGTGTTTCAACTAAGGATAGTAAAGGCCATACTTACAAACCTCTTAGAACGAAACAAGACAAAGAAGATGAGGATAAGGCTAACGCAAAAGCAGCAAGAGAGGAACAGCTTAAAGAGCTTACCAAACTCTCGGCAAACCAAGAAAGCACAACCAAAGCGATACATGACCTGATCACCGAGCTTAAGAAAAGCGGTAAGATTTGATAAAAAGTCCGATTAATTTCGGACTTTTTTGTTTTTAATATTGATTTATATATATAAATATGCTATATATAACCATATAAGGAGAGATGAGCGATGAGATCAAAAGGTTCGGCAAGGCCAAACATTGCCTTTAAGCAGAAGAGCCAAAAAATGGTGGGAAAGAATATTGTTGATTTTGATAGAGACGAGCGTATAACCACTGTCTATGAAGAAGGCGGAGTGGACTTTTTCACAATAAGAAGTGTAAGAAAAAAGAAAGATCCTGAACGTGGAAGATGAGGGTGCGACATTTAAAATCCTGTGCAGCATGCACAGGATTTTTTTTGCCCTGTGAAGGGCAAAAAGGCTCGCAAGGCGAGCAAATGTCGCACCCAGTGCTACAGTTATCCACAAAAAAGCCCAACAAAAATTAAATTAATGCATAACAGCGCAAAAAAGTTGACACAAAACTTATCGGATTAGACTTTACAAAGTTATAAAAAGAGAGGTGCGAGCTTCTCTTTTTTTTATTTTTTCAAAAAATTTTTTCTTTGCTTTTTACTTTTTTTATGCTTTAAAATCGCCAATTTTGCAAACACACGGCGGGGTTGTGGCGGATTTTTAAAAAAAATTAAAAATTTCTAAAAAAAATAAAAAATTTTTAAAAAAAGTTTGAAAAAATTGTTGACATTATTCTTGCGATTGTGATAGTATATCAATGCTGACCCACTGGGGGCGGCTGATGTCGCCTGTCAGCAATAGAACCTTGACAACTACATAACAGTTAAAGATATCAAATATCAGTTACGAGTTATCTGTAAACATATGTTTACTTTTTAACGAGTAATACGAATATTTGCATATTTCAATTAACGCATAGAGTTATCTTAAAGTTTTAATTTAGATGACTAGCGAAAATGCTAAGAAATCCAATTTATGATTAAGCTACAAAGAGCATATGGGGGATGCCTTGGCACTAGGCGCCGATGAAGGACGTGATAAGCTGCGATAAGCTGCGGTGAGGTGCACATAACCTGTGACCCGCAGATTTCCGAATGTGGCAACACAGCACCATTAATACGGTGTTATCATTGCACGAATCAAATAGTGTAATGAGGGGAACTCACTGAACTGAAATATCTAAGTAAGTGAAGGAAAAGAAAGTAAAACAACGATTGTGGGAGTAGTGACGAGCGAAACTGCAAGAGCCCAAACCTAGGGAAGAAATTTCTTAGGGGTTTAGGACCTCATCACGAGAGAATGATTGATAGGTGAAGATGGTTGGAAAACCACTCGAAACAGGGTAATAGACCCGTAACCGAAATCGAAAATTCCTCAGGGGTATCCAGAGTAGCACGGGGCACGTGAAATCCTGTGTGAAGACGCGAGGACCATCTCGTAAGGCTAAATACGACCTAGTGACCGATAGCGAATAGTACCGTGAGGGAACGGTGAAAAGAACCCCGGGAGGGGAGTGAAATAGAACCTGAAACCGTATGCTTACAAGCAGAGAAAGGCTGACACGGCTCGAGCCGTTAGGCTGATCTCGTACCTTTTGTAGAATGGGCCGGCGAGTTACGGCATGTAGCGAGGTTAAGTGATTATGTCACGGAGCCGAAGCGAAAGCGAGTCTGAATAGGGCGAGTAAGTTGCATGTCGTAGACCCGAAACCAGATGACCTAACCATGAGCAGGTTGAAGCGGTGGTAACACACCGTGGAGGACCGAACCCACGCCTGTTGCAATAGTCGGGGATGACTTGTGGTTAGAGGTGAAACGCCAATCGAATCTGGATATAGCTGGTTCTCCTCGAAATAGCTTTAGGGCTAGCCTCTGCATTATACAGATTACTGGGGGTAGAGCACTGAATGGGCTAGGGGCCTTCACGGGTTACCAAACCTTATCAAACTTCGAATACCAGATAATTGATAGCAGGGAGTCAGACGGTGTGAGATAAGTTTCATCGTCAAAACGGAAACAGCCGAGATCTACAACTAAGGTCCCAAAGTAATGGTTAAGTGGAAAAGGATGTGAGATTGCTTAGACAACCAGGATGTTGGCTCAGAAGCAGCCACTCATTAAAAGAGTGCGTAATAGCTCACTGGTCGAGTGATAGTGCGCCGAAGATTCAACGGGGCTAAAACCATACACCGAAGTTTAGGGATTGATTTTTATCAATCGGTAGAGGAGCAATGTTTGCGGGCAGAAGCGATATCGAAAGGGGTCGTGGACTGCAAACAAGAGAGAATGCCGGCATGAGTAGCGAGAGCATAGCGAGAATCTATGCCGTCGAAAGTCTGAGGTTTCCTGGGGAAGGCTTGTCCACCCAGGGTAAGTCGGGAACTAAGCTGAGGCCGAAAGGCGTAGGCGATGTCCAACTGGTAGATATTCCTGTACCACCAAAATACGATTAAGAGTCGATGCAGTGACACAGTAGGATAGTGGATGCGCGCTGATGGTAATGCGCGTCTAAATCATGAGGGGTCTAAATAGTGAAGTACGTTTAGAGTGCACCCTAGGTGATGATGGGGAGTGAAAACTAGTA
>CALWTN010000020.1 GCA_944384475.1 uncultured Clostridia bacterium | reverse complement strand
AACCCACGACCTCATGGTCCCGAACCATGCGCGCTACCAACTGCGCTACACCCCGAAATCAATATATAGTGGCTATTATGACATAATACACCAAATATATTGTTAATAAAACAAACTTACAACAACTCCTGCAATCACGCCAAACACATAAAGCAAGCCAACAATAGCAAGGTTTTGAAGCAGCTGTCTTTTGCCTCGATTTTTTGTGAACAATATCACAAGCCCAACTCCTGCACTAGCACACAGTCCAGCAAACATTGCAGAGAAAGCAATTCCGCCGTTTATATAAAGCTCAACCAAAAACACTGACGAAGCACAGTTTGGAATTAAACCTATCACCCCTGCAAGCAATATTTGAATATACACATTTCCGCCAAACCAAGCAGTCAAACTTTCAAGCCCAACCGCCTCAACAATGATATTTATAAATAATGTTGCAATAAAAATATATAAAGCGATGTTGAGCGAGTGATGCAGTGCGTCAAGAAAAATATTTTTTTCGTTGCAATGCCCCTTTCTATCTCCATGTCCATGGCAAGAACAATGATCATGCGTATGTTCAAGCTCTTCTGCCAAAATAGGTTCTGATTCAAATGGCTTTTTTCTTCTTTCAAACATACACAGCACTAAATCAACCAAATATCCAAAGAATAAAGCAAACACGATTTTCAAAGCTAATAAAATTATAAGGTCAATTATAAAACTTGGATTTGCAATCATGATTGGTATGGCTTCATCTGATGTCGCTATAAAAACCGCAAACAATGTGCCAAGCGTGATTGCTCGCTTTGAATAAAGATCCGACATCACCGAAGAAAACCCGCATTGTGGTATACAACCTAAAAAAGCGCCAACTGCTGGCCCCGCTTTTTTAGATTTATTTAAAAATTTTGTAAAATTACCACTTTTAGAGTGAGATATATACGCCACCAGTAAATATGCTAAATATAATATAGGCAAAACTTTAAGCGTGTCAAGCAGCGCATCTAAAAGTGCAGCCGAAAAAATTTGCATAGTTTAAAAGTTCCTATTATGATTTTTTTGATTTAGAAACCTTTTTCTTTTGTGAAACCACCTTTTCTTCCACAACTCCCTCTTGTGGTTTTGCTTCTTCTGTTTTATCTTCTTGCGTGAGTTCGATTTTCATTTGGGTTGGTTTAATTTGTTGCTCTTCCAAAGACTTTTTGAGTTCTTCTTTATTTTTCTTGAATTCTTCCCTTCTCTTTTCACTTTGATCAGGGCTGTAAACGATGAGTGCATTGCTGCAAATGTGTTTGATATTGCCCTCCATATTTGCAGAAATCATGCTAGAGCCCAGCATCTCGTTCACTTCGCCTTTATTCAGGGTTGAAATTTCGGCATTATCTGCAATCAAATTGATTTGCCCATTGTTGATTGTTCCAACTTTTGAATCGTTAAGCGAATAGGTTATCTTTCCGTTCATCATGCTTACAAGCTCAGCATTATCTTCAAGCCCAGTTATTTCACCGTCAATCAAAGTAACGATTCTTGCCTTGCCTCTTATAAACATAATTCTGCCTTTTGTCATGGTTGCAAGCTCTGATTTATCATCCAAAAATCTGATGTAGCCATCATTCATAGTGCCTACTTTTGCCTTGCCTGAAACATAGTCAATTATGCAGTTGTTGATGGTTGTGATTTTTGCCTTACCTGAAACGCTCCCGATGTAGCCGCTTTTAAGCAAACCTATCCTTGCCTTTCCATAAAGACATTCTATCGAACAATTATCAAACATTTGAATAAAAGCTTTGCCACTCACCTCTTTAAAGGTTGTGTTGATCGCTTCCAAAATTATTGCTTTGCCAGACACGCTGACATTTTTACAGTCGCTTAATATATGCACACCCATTGAAATATTAATGTTCTCTTCTGCGTCATGAATGGTTGGGTCTACAACTTTTTCACTTTTAAATAAACCAAGTGCCATATTCATCTCCTTTATGTTGAAATTATAGCATAGCTACCCAAAAAAATAAAAACGTTTTGGACAAAAATATTTGACTATTTTTGTTCAAAATCATATACTTTACACATGTCAAAAATTTTTAAATATTTTTCGGTTAAAGAATGGTTGTTGCTAGCTTTGACGCTGGCTCTTTTAGGCTCTCACGTTTATTTTACTTTAACCCTCCCCGAGTTTATGGGCGCAATAGTTGGAAACCTTCAAGACGGAGCGCTCGCTGGCGATTTGAGCTTGTTTTGGGACGACATACTAAAAAACGGCGGATTTATGTTATTAACAGTTGCAGGTGCGTTTCTTTCAAAACTTTGTGTGAGTTATTTAAGCGCACTTGTGGTCACGTCGGTTATGGCAAAAATACGCCGCAACGTCTTTGAAAAAGTCAACAATTTTTCAATGAACGAAATAAATAAATTCTCGATTGCGTCACTGATAACACGCTCTACAAACGACATAACTCAGCTTCAAATGGTGCTGATTATGACTATCAATATGGGTTTGACAGCGCCGATCACAGCGGTTGTTGCAATTATAAAAATTATAAACCTTTCTCAGCAACTTTCAATCGTAACGGCTGTTTCAGTTGTCGCTTTGTTGTTGCTCGTTTCAATGATGTTCTTCTTTGTTGTGCCAAAATTTAAAAAAGTGCAAGGCCTCACCGACAACGTAAACTTGGTTACACGTGAAAACCTGACAGGAATTAAGGTTGTCAGAGCCAACGGCGCAGAAGAATTTCAAGAGCAAAAGTTTGATAAGGTAAATGTAAAACTAACTAAAACCAACATCTTCATCAACAGACTGACGGGTTTGCTCGGCCCAGGCATTTCGTTGATAATGCAAGGCACTTCGCTTGCGCTTGTGTGGCTTGGCGCTTATTTGATAACCGACGGCGCTATTGATTTTGAAGTGCTTTCGAAATTTACACAATATGCAATACAAATTATTATGGCATTTATGATGGTTTCAATGCTTATGGTGCTTATTCCAAGAGGTATGGTTTCGGCACAGAGAATAAAACAGGTTTTAGCTTCTAAGTCCAGCATAGTTGACGGCGAAGGCAACAAGCAGCCCACCGAAATTGGAACGATTGAATTTAAAAACGTTTCTTTCATCTATCCAGGTGCGGATGACTATGTGCTGAAAAACATCTCATTCAAAGCGCAAAAAGGTCAAACTGTGGCATTCATCGGCTCAACAGGCTCTGGCAAATCCACCCTTATAAATCTAATCCCAAGATTTTATGACTGCACTGACGGTCAAGTTTTGGTCGATGGCATTGACGTTAAGGATTACAAAATTCACGATTTGCACAACAAAATTGGTTACGTCCCACAAAAAGGAATTTTGTTTTCAGGGACAATAGAAGAAAACATAAAATATGGCAATCCAAACGCCACTGACAAGGATGTGGCAGAGGCAATCAAAATTTCTCAATCAAGCTTCGTCTATAAAAAACCAGAAGGATTGCAAGATCACATTGCACAAGGCGGGCACAACGTTTCAGGCGGACAAAAACAGAGGTTAAGCATAGCAAGGGCGCTTGTTAAAAAGCCAGAGATTCTCATCTTTGACGATAGTTTTTCTGCGCTGGATTATAAAACAGATAAAGCACTGCGAAAAGCGCTCGCCACGCACACAAAAGGCATAACTCAGCTTATTGTTGCACACAGGATTGGCACAATTCGCAATGCCGATCAGATTATAGTGCTCAACGAAGGCGAAATGGTGGGAATTGGAACGCATGACTCTCTTATGTCCACCTGCCCTGTTTATCAAGAAATTGCCCTATCTCAACTTAAAAAGGAGGAATTATAATGCCACCTTTTGCAAAAATGACATACACCACACGTTCAAAAGATTTTAAAAAAGCGATGTTATATCTTTTTAAAAACATGAAGTCTTATCGCATCGCCGTAATTTTTTCAGTATTTCTTGCTGCAGTTGGCACGGTTTTGTCTATTATGGGGCCTTACGTGTTAAACCTGATGATGGAAGAGATCGTCATCCCTCCTTTCAATTTTGATAATATAACAAGATATGGCTTGATGCTGGTGACAATGTATGCTTTTTCGTTTGGTTTTACGTATATAGAAAATTTCATAATGGCAAAAGTCGCTGCCAAGATTTCAGAAAATTACAGACGCCAAATCACACAAAAGATAAACAAGTTGCCGCTTTCATACTTTGATCACAACACCTATGGCGACTTGCTCTCTCGCATGACAAACGACGTGGATTTAATTGGGCAAACCTTAAACAACTCGCTTCCAAGTTTAATCACGTCATTCACGATGATCATCGGCATTCCTGTTATGATGTTTACAATAAGTTGGGAGCTTACCCTGTTTTCGCTGATTGAAATTCCACTTGCACTTGGCTTTATATTTTTGATAGTTAAATTTTCGCAAAAATATTTCAACAGACAACAAGAATATCTTGGAAACATCAACGGTCATATAGAAGAAATTTATTCTGCTCACAATGTGGTAAAAGCGTTTAACGGCGAAGAAAAAGCGCTGCAAGAATTTGATGTAATCAACAACAGCCTCAAAAATTCAGCTAGAAAATCGCAATTTCTCTCCGCACTCATGATGCCAACCATCAACTTTATTGGCAACTTGGTTTATGCGGGTGTTTGTGCGCTCGGGGCTTTTATAGCAATCAAAAACAACGATATATTATTCATCACGTCTATAATCACATTTATAACCTACATCAAACTTTTCAACCAACCTATCTCGCAACTCGGCACCGTCTTCTCCACCCTGCAATCTTCCGCCGCAGCAAGCGAAAGAGTTATGGAATTTTTGGCAGAACCTGACGAACCAGCAGACGTAAACAATCTCACGCTTCCAAAAATAAAGGGCAAAGTTGAATTTAAAAATGTAAGCTTTGGTTATGATGAAGGCAAAACAATAATCCACAATTTTTCATTTGTGGCTCAACCGGGACAAAAAATTGCAATCGTTGGGCCAACTGGTGCAGGAAAAACAACTTTGGTAAACTTATTAATGCGCTTTTATGAGGTAAACAGTGGCGAAATTTTAGTTGACGGCGTAAATATACATGATATGACACGCTCCTATGCTAGAAATCTTTTTGGCATGGTTTTGCAAGACACATGGCTTTTTGAAGGCACAATTAGAGATAATTTAAAGTTTGGAAATCCAAACGCTACTGACGAAGAAATGATCAAGGCCTGCAAAATGGCAAACGTGCATCATTTCATAACAACACTGCCAGGAAATTACAACATGATCTTAAAAGAAGACTCTTTGGTAAGCCAAGGTCAAAAACAACTTTTAACGATTGCTCGAGCGATGATTCAAAACTCACCTATGCTCATCCTTGATGAAGCCACAAGCTCGGTAGACACCCGAACGGAGGCGCTAATCCAAAACGCAATGGATAAACTCACCAAAGGCAGAACAAGTTTTGTGATCGCTCACAGGCTTTCTACAATCAGAAACGCTGATCAAATTATCGTGATGGCAAACGGAGAAGTTGTCGAACACGGCAAACATGACGAGCTTCTTGAAAAAGGCGGTTTCTATGCCTCGCTTTACGCAAGTCAATTTGACGAAAACAAGCAGGCAAAAGAATAAGGTGAAAAAATGAAAGAAATTGAAATTAAACACGTCTACAAACATTATCCTGTCGGCAATAAGGAAAAATTTACCGCCCTAACCGATATTAACGTTTGCTTTAAAAAAGGCGAGCTCGTTTCAATCGTGGGCGAAAGCGGAAGCGGAAAAAGCACACTGATGAATTTAATCGGCGGGCTGGACAGTCAGTTTGAAGGCGATATTTTTGTCGAAGGTGAAAATCTTAGAGGCAAACCAGATAAAATGCTTGATAAATATAGAAAAAATAAAGTCGGGTTTGTTTTTCAATCCTTCAATTTGATTCCTCACCTCTCTATTTTGGATAACGTCACAATCGCCCTAACGCTTTCAAACGTTTCGCCAGAAGAAAAAGTGGAAAAAGCCACGGCTATTTTGACGAGGCTGGGCTTAGAAAACCAACTCAAACGCAAACCAAATCAACTTTCAGGCGGGCAAAAACAAAGGGTTGCGATTGCAAGGGCGCTTATCAACGATCCTGACATCATCTTGGCAGACGAGCCAACAGGCGCTCTTGATTCAGGCACTTCTGCACAAATTCTTGAGATTATGAAAGAAATTGCAGACGAAGGCAAACTTGTAATCATGGTTACACATTCAGAAAAAATAGCCTCCGTTTCATCTCGAGTTGTTGAAATCTCTGACGGCAAAATTATCAGAGATCAAAAAAATAAAGCCTACAAAAAAAGCAAAAAGATAAACATACCAAAAATTGAAAAGTCACAAAGAAGCCAAAACCAAAGGCTTTCTGTCCGCTCTGCTGTCAGATTGGCTTTTCATAACATGTGGGCAAGCAAAACCAAAAACTTCCTCATGGCTTTTGGCGTTGCAATCAGCATAGTTGCGCTTATCATAATGCTTGCATTCGGCTCTGGCTTAGATCAATACATAGCCGATGTCTCGCAAAACTTTACAAATCCAAACATTGTTACAATCGCAAAAAAAGGCGATGATATAATAGGCGCATTTCTGCACGATCCTTTCACAAAGCAAGAAAAACAACAACTGATTGAAGAGTTAAACACCGCCTTAGAAGAAAACGACTATGATTACAGGGTTAGTGAAGAAAGTCTGATGCCAGGTTTTTCGTCTATAACTGGCATGGGAATCAATTTAAGCTTTGCGTTTCCAGATGGCACACAGTTTTTGCCAGACGAACAGGGGCAACCTCAAACTGGAATAACCGAGGTTTCATACATCTACACCACACCTCCTTACTATACAGATGTAAATTTGATAGAAGGCTCAATGAGCGGTGAAAACGAAGTTATGCTCACCCCTGCCGCATACAGCATTTTTAAACAGCTTTTAGGAACAGAGCAAGTTGTGGGACAAAAAATCATATTAACCGTGCAAATGAACGGCATAGACAGTCCGTTCACTGCCGAAGTTACAATCACAGGCGTTGTTGACACTTCCGTCATTCAAAGCGTTTTGGCAATGTATGTTGATTTTGACTTCCTAAAAAGCATGGCAACAGAAAATGGGCTTGACGCCGATTCGTTCCCAGAGACAACTTACTACATCGACACGGACGTGGAAACGGCCGCCTTCTTAAACGACTATATCATGTCCAGCGCAAAGTATTCAGGCTCGATTGAAGAAGGACTTACGACTATGTTCTCTGAAATGTCCAACACAATAAGCATTGCATTAACTATAATCGCTTGCATATCGCTTGTTGTTAGTGCTATTATGATATTAGTAGTGCTTTACATTTCCGTAAGTGAACGCACCAAGGAGATTGGTGTTTTAAAATCAATCGGCGCTCGCAGAAAGGACATACGACTTATATTCACTTCTGAAAGTTTTCTGGTTGGGCTACTGAGCGGAATTGTTGGCATTATATTGGCGGTTGCAATTTACGGGATTTTCGTTGCAGTGCTAAGCGGGCTGCTTGGGTTTGCACCACTTTCGCTAAAATGGTATTATTTCTTAATCGCATTGGGCGTAAGTATCGCAGTCAGCATGCTAAGCGGATTGTATCCATCAAACAAAGCATCAAAACTTGATCCTGTCGAATCGCTAAGACACGAATAAAGGAGAAAAAAATGAAAGCAATTTTACTGTGTGCGGGCTATGGCACAAGACTCTACCCTTTGACAATCAACACACCTAAAACACTTTTAGAAGTTAAAGGCAAAACGCTGCTGGAGCTTTTGATTGATAATATTGAGCCTATCAAAGATATTGATGAAATTGTCATAGTTTCAAACCAACGTTTTTATCAAAATTTTTGTGACTTTAAGCCACAAATTTCTTCTTCAAAAAAGATAACCATTCTAAACGATGAAACAACCAGCAACGAAGATAGGCTGGGCGCAATCGGCGATATTAAATTTGCCCTTGACCAATTAAAATACAAAGGCGAAATCATGGTTCTAGCTGGCGACAACTGGTTTGATTTTACTCTTTCAGAGCTCTATGATTTCTATATTCAACATAATAAAAACACCGTCATTTTTGGAGAAAATAAAAGTGATAAAAAAGTTTTGCAAGCAGGCGGAGTGGCAATTTTAGATAAAAATAATATGGTTTTGCAAATGGAAGAAAAACCAAAAGAACCACAAGGCACATTTGCTGTTGGCCCATTCTATATCTACAACGCAAAAACAGTAAAACTTTTGGACACCTATCTTGCTTCTGGTGGAAGCCCTGATGCACCGGGATATTTCCCTGCATGGCTTTCAAAAAGGCAACCTGTCTATGCTTTTGACATATACCCTCGACATTATGTCGACATCGGCACGCCTGAGGCATATTACAATATTGAAAGCACAATAGACAACTTGCAAAAATAAAATCGCCAAAATGGCGATTTTTTTAATTAAATTAATTATTATTTTTTTGATTATTTTTTTGATTTTTTTCGCTGTTATTTTCACTTTTATTTAATTTTTCGTCATCATTTTTTTGCTCGATATTTTCAGGCGAATAATTATTTATTTTTTTATTTGATTTTTCAAATAAAATATATTTATTTGAAAATTCTTCTTCCATTTTTTCAATAAATAAATATTTATTTTTTGTAGCTTTACCAACAAGATAATGTATTAAAAACAGCAGCGCACCACTTAAATTGCAAACTATGTCAATCATGGTGTCGGTTACAAGCGGCGCGTCGTAGCCCTCAATCGGAAAACCTTGTGCGGTTTGTCCAAAAAAGTTATCCACAAACCATTCGCACACTTCCCAAACGCATTCCACAAACAGAGAAAAGCACACGCAAAACAACCCAAGCGTTACATAATGCATCGTCTTGTTTTGTTTTGTTCGGCAAAGCAAAAACAGCCCAAACATTGACACTGCATAGCCCATTATCAAGTGCACAACAATATCAAGCCATTCAAAAGTGTTGTAGCCATTAAAGGTTGCACCCCAAAGCCCAGCAATCGCCAAATAGATGTCAAAAATCAAAAGCACCGAATTTGGCACTCTGCCCCAAGAGATGAGTTCATATATAAAAGGAACAAACCCAAAACAAAAGATTCCTATGCTTGCCAAAAATCTGTTTTGAGGGTCGCCAACCGCCTGCCAATAAATTGCCATAGCAAGCCCTGTGAGCATGATTGCAAAATCAAGTGCAATCAAAACCCACCTTACTATTTTTTGATTTTTGCTCATCGTTTGCGTGGCTTTTTGCATAACTAATCCTTTAACAATTTTTCAAGAAGAGCCGTGTTTTTTTGTAGCTTACTTCTCTCAGCCTCAACAAGTGCGGCAGGCGCTTTTTCAACAAACTTAGCGTTTGCAAGCATGCCCTGACTACGTTTGATTTCAAATTGAAGGCTTTCAATTTCTTTTTGTTTGCGCTCACGCTCTTTATCTTCATCCACAAGTTCGCCAATCGGCAAATAGGCAGTCATATCTTCGGCGAGTGCTTTAACATGCTTTTCGCTTGCTTGGTTTTCACTTGTCACAACTTGAATTTGGTTGCCGAAGCCAAGTTTATTTATGCCGTCAAGCAAATCTTGGCTGAGTTTATGTTTTGATTGAACATAAATTTTTGTGCGTTTGTTGTCAGGCACTTTGTATTCCGCCCTAACCGCCCTGATCTGCTTGATGAGAGAAACAACTTGTTCAAAAATTTTGCTGTTAGGCTGCCTTTTATCTTCTGGAAACTTAGAAAGCATGATTGTTTTCTCATGAATTGGAAGCGAAAGATAAATGTATTCTGTAACAAACGGAATAAATATATGAAACATTTTAAGCGTTTGATCAAGCACATAAAGCAGCACACTTTGCGTTGTGGCTTTTGCTTTTTTATCATCGCCATACAAATCAAGTTTTGCCAGCTCGATATACCAATCGCAGAACTTAGACACGAAATAATCCATCAGCCCACCAAGCGCATTGGAGAGATTATATCTATCCATATTTCTATTAAACGACTTGATGGTTTTGTTTAAATGATGCAAAATCCACTTGTCTTTTTCAGCCAGATTTTCAAGTTTGATTTCCCTAACACCCTCGGTTGCCGAAATTACAAACTTGCTTGCGTTGTAGATTTTGTTTATGAAAATTTTGGCTTCTTTGATTCTGTCTTCACTGTATTTTAAATCTGTGCCCATGCTCATGCCGTTAATCAACGACAACCTGAGTGCGTCAGCGCCGTATTTTGCGATCATCTCCATTGGGTCGATGCCGTTGCCGAGATGCTTAGACATCTTCACGCCCCTAGCGTCACGCACGATTCCGTTGATGAGAACATCTTTAAACGGAATCTTTTTTGTGAAGAAAAGGCTTGAAAACACCATTTTTGACACCCAGAAAGTTATAATATCATAACCTGTCACAAGCACATCAGTTGGATAGTAATATTCAAGTTCTTTTGTGTGTTTTGGATAACCCAGCGTTGAAAATGGCCAAAGTGCAGAAGAGAACCATGTGTCAAGCACATCGTCATCTTGATGCAAATGTTTGCTGCCGCATTTTGGGCAAACGGTTGGGTCAGTTTCTTCAACAATCTGTGCGCCGCAATCATCACAATAGAAAACAGGAATTCTGTGTCCAAGCCAAATTTGCCTTGAAATACACCAATCTTTGATGTTGCCAAGCCAGTTGAGATAGGTTTTTTCAAAGCGCTTTGGCACAAACTTGATTTTTCCACTCTTAACAGCTTCGATCGCTGGCTGAGCAAGATCTTGCATCTTCACAAACCACTGGGTGGAAATTTTTGGCTCGGTCATGCTTCCGCAACGCTCGCATGTGCCAACTTTGTTTTTGTATTTTTCAACTTTAACAAGATAGCCTTGCTTTTTTAACTCTTCTTCAATAGGCTTTCTTGCTTGCAGCCTATCCATGCCCTTAAACTTGCCTGCGGCGTCGGTGAGACGGCCGTCATCATCGATGCAGACAATGCTCTCAAGGTTGTGCCTAAGCCCAATTTCATAGTCGTTCGGGTCGTGCGCAGGTGTGATTTTAACTGCGCCTGTTCCAAAATCCATCTCGCTGTATTCATCGCCAATAAGCGGAATTGTTCTGCCCGTTAGTGGCAAAATCAGTTGCTTGCCAATCAGGTTTTTATAGCGTGGGTCTTTTGGATTGACAGCAACCGCTGTGTCGCCAAAAAGCGTTTCTGGACGTGTGGTTGCAATCACAACTTCGCCACTGCCGTCTGCAAACGGATAGCGAATGTGCCAAAGAAATGTGTTCTGCTCTACATACACATTTTCGTTGTCTGAAATTGTGGTTTTGCAAGATGGGCAGTAGTTGACAGAGCGCTTGCCACGATAGATTAACCCATGCTTATAGTATTCAACAAATGCATGCCTAACCGCTGCGCAAAGATTTTCGTCCATGGTAAAAGCTTCTCTATCCCAATCTGGAGAGATGCCAAGTTTTTGAAATTGAAGCTTGATTAAATCGCCATACTGCGCATACCACTTCTCGCCACGGCTGATGAAATTTTCTCTGCCAACCTGCTCTTTTGTAAGCCCTTGATTTTTAAGCGCTTTGCAAAGCACTTCTTCGGTTGCGATGGCAGCGTGATCGGTGCCCGGCGTCCATAAAGTTTCGTAGCCCTGCATGCGCTTTCTACGAACTAAAACATCTTGAATTGTGTTGTTTAATGCATGCCCCACATGCGCCTTGCCTGTTACGTTTGGTGGCGGCATAACCACTGAAAATTTTGGCTTGTTTGGGTTTGGAAATGATGCAAAATATTTGTTTTTAAGCCATGTAGCATAAATGCCTTCTTCAAAATTGCCAGGCTGATAGGTGTTGTCCATTTTGTCTCCTTAAATTCAAGAAAAATAATAATATAGTCTTTAAACTTATATATAATTAAACAAAAAAAAACAAGCAAAATTGCTTGTTATTCTATAATAATCACAATAAGCGAAACCAAAATCACCATAAGCGCAAACGCTTTTAAAGTAAGCATAATTTTATCATTTGGCTCAATTTTATCAGCTTTGCGAACAAGCTTGGTGATTTTTTTTGAAAACAAAGCAACAAGCACACCAATAACCAACAAAATAATGCCGACTATCACGTTTGTTTGAGCAAATCTATCTAAAATATTATTTTCTAAAAGCAATGACATATCTTCCTCCAAGTTCTATTGTATTTTATCATGATCGCCGCATGTTGTCAACCCCTGTTTTCACCTTACACGGCAAATTTTCATAAAATGATTTTTGTATGGGAGGAAAAATGAAAAAATTAAAAATTTTTGGTGCACTTTGTCTGTGCCTTGCTCTTGCGCTATCCACCAGTTTGTGTATCGGCTGCGGCGGCAAGGACTACAACAAAATTGCACTCAACGAAGTGACGCACTCCATCTTCTATGCCCCACTTTATGCGGCGATTAACTTGGGATATTTTGAAGACGAAGGGCTTAGCGTTTCACTTACAAACGGAGGTGGCTCAAACGTTTCCATGACAGCGCTTATTTCTGGCTCTGCCGACATAATTCTTGCAGGCCCTGAAACCGTTGTTTACACAAACCAACAAGGCTTTGCCGATCAGCCACAAGTTTTTGGGCAACTTACACAAACTGACGGCTCGTTTATCGTTTCAAAAGTGGGCAATGACGATTTTCACATCACCGACTTGATTGGCGAAGAGATTATCGGCGGCAGAGCGGGCGGGCTTCCTGCTATGACGCTTCAATATGCCATTGAAAGTGCTGGACTTGAAATAGGCAGCGGCGAAAATCAAGTTAACCTTAACACAAATGTTGAATTTAATGCGATTGCCAGTGCGTTTGTAAATTCAAGCGCCAACTACTGCACGCTGTTTGAGCCTAACGCTTCCAACCTTATCGCCGAACATCCAGAATATAAGATTGTTGCGGCAGTGGCTGATCTTGTTGATCAAACCATACCTTACACCTGCTTTATTGCAAAGCAAAGTTATTTGACAGATCACAGCGATGTGGCGGAAAAATTTTTGAGAGCAGTTAAAAACGCATACAACTATCTTAAAGATTGCTATCAGCAAAACCGCCTTGAAGACGCCGCAAAAGCGCTTATCGACTCCTTTGACGGCATGACGCTTGCCGACTTGGAAATTGCGGTTGAGGCATACTATCGCATTCAAGCATTTTCACCTACTATGATTATGAGCCAGCAGAGTTTTGACATACTGCTTGACATCACCGAAAACGCAGGTATGCTTAACGGCAACACCGACTATCATGCCGTGGTCAACACGCAAATCGCCACAAAATTGAATGCGTGAAATTATGACGCAAGAAAAAAATTGAAGTGTAAAAACTTCAATTTTTTTGTTATAAATTTCGATTGTTGTCGGCTTGGAATTTCTGTTTCATCTTTGTGTAAACAACTTCGATCCAATCTCTTTGATAACTTTCACCAAATGTATTGGTCATAAAATCATAATATTTATTATTTAATATACGCATATACCCGTCATATTCTCCCCTGTTTGTTCTTACACAAAAATCTGAAAGATAGATTGGATCAGACCAGCACGATTTTTTATGCTTAATCTTGAATTCTATTTCTCCATTTCCAGTATCAGTGGCTTTAAAGACAGTGCCTCCCAACATCTTTGCAAAACGATCAAAATCATTTTTTGTTAATTCTTCTATATACATTTTTCACCTCCACTTTCATTGCCAGTATATCATAAACAGCTTTTGCAGTCAATATGATTTTCAGTTGCAAGTTGGCGAAATTTTACTGCATCAGCACAATGCTTGTGGCGAAATGGCGGTTGTGAGTGATTGAAATTTCAATTTCAGTTAAGCCCATACTTGCAAATTGCTGTTTTGCTTTTCCGTGAAGCGCCACGCTTGGCTTGCCGTTTTCATCGTGCAGGATTTCGATGTCTAAAAAAGATATGTCGCTTTTGCCGAGCGCCTTTATCGTGGCTTCTTTTGCCGTCCAAAGTGACGCTATATGCGGTTTGACATGCCCAAATTTACCAACATATTCAATTTCGTTTGGCGTGGCGATGCGGTTTAAGAGTTTTTGGCTCATTCTTGAAATTTGCTCGCTGTCAATCCCAACTTTCATCTTCCACCTCGCTGAAAACCTTGGCTATAACGCTTGAAATTATATCGCCTGCAAAACCTTTTGAAAACAGATGCGCATAGGCTTTGCTTTTTAATTTTGAATCGATTGGTTTGTTTTTAATATACTTTTTAAGCAGCGCTTCGCATGAAGAGAACTGCTCTTCTGCGTCAATTAGTTGTGCCAACTTTTCTTCAACAATCTCTGGCGAAACGCCTTTGGAAATTAAATCAAATTTAAGTTTAATTTTGCCCTTTTTATTTTGATAGGTTTTGATGTAGTTTTCGGCATACGCTTCGTCATCTATGTAGCCATACTCCTTTAATTTTTGCACGGCGTCGTCGATGCTTTGCTGCAAAAATCCCTTTTCTTTTAAATAGGTTTGAAGTTGTTTTTGCGTTTTTAGCGCCTTTTCAAGATAGCGCGCAGCCTGCTCGAACGCTGCAATTTTGCCGTTTTCAAGTTTTATTTGCTTTAAACGTTCTTCATCTATCTCGTCGCCGGTTTTAAGTTTGTGTTTAACCAAAATTTCTGCCTGCAAAGTGCCGTTAAAAATGCCATCGATGTAAATCGAATATCTTTCGCCTTTGCCGATTTTTTTAATTTCGGTTATTTGCATATCTCTCCTTTAAGCGCCTCGCTTGCCGACTTTGTGTAGGCTCTCACCAAGCCGCCGGCTCCCAATTTTATACCGCCAAAATATCTTACAACAACAACGCCAACATTTGTTAGCCCTTTCTTTTTTATCACCGACAATATCGGCTGCCCTGCCGTGCCTTTTGGCTCGCCGTCGTCGCTGCATTTTTCTTCAAAAGGCGATGAAAAACTGTAAGCAAAGCAAACATGGGTGGCTTTTTTGTGCTGCGCTTTTAAGTTTTCAAGTTGAGATATAAACTCATCAATGCTGCCATCTATTCTATAAAAGCAGAATCTTGATTTTTTTATTTCAATCTCACCAAAATTTGTAAGCATTATTTTATTTCCACTTTGATGAAAGATTTTTTGCCCTTTTTCAAAAGCACGCTTTTGTCAATCATCATATCTATGCTTGAAACTTTTTCGCCGTCAACGCTTATGCCACCGCCTTCAATCAAACGCCTTGCTTCACTTTTCGACGAGCAAAGAGCAGTTTTTACCAAAAGGTCGCAAATGTTGATTGGACACTCGCTTTTTGAAAGTTCAAATTTAGGAGCGTCATCTCCGCCGTGAGTGAACAGGTTTTCGCTCATCCTTTGCGCTTCGATGGCATCTGCCTCGCCACGCACAAACTTAGTTATCTCATACGACAAACGCTTTTTTGCCTGAACAATGTCGGCTTTGATCATGCTTTTAATTTCTGGCATAGGTATGTCGGTAAAAAGCGCAAACATCATCTCTACGCATGCATCTGGCGTTTGATAGATGCCTGGATAGAAATCATACGCAGAAATGTTATCCCTATCAAGCCAAATCGCACCCTTTTCGGTTTTGCCCA